>JBARXI010000253.1:0-8029 GCA_049647275.1 Microcoleaceae cyanobacterium | reverse complement strand
ACCCCTACTGAAACTTTTATGAATTACCCCTACTGAAACTTTTATGAATTACCCCTACTGAAACTTTTATGAATTACCCCTACTGAAACTTTTATGAATTACCCCTACTGAAACTTTTATGAATGAGGCGTAGTATCAGCTTAGAATTCCCATGACTTTAGTCACGGGAGTAGTCAAATAACTGGAAAATCCTAGCTTTCAGCTTTGCGATTGGAACTTGAACTTATGCGCTTGAACTTGGAAATGAATCCTAAACCAAGAGCAGCTGCAAGCATGAAGGAAGGCTCTGGTACTTCCTCTGCAGGTATCTCCTTTTTGGGTAGCTTACCAGTGAAAACAGGCAAGTGAACTTCACCGCGCTGGTTAAAAGATTTTACTACGATGCTACCTTCCATTTCAGTCTGATTTGTCAAGTGAGCAAGGGGAGCTAGTAGAGAGCCATGTAGGGCATTGTTAAAGTTAAGTGTTTCGGCTTCGTAGAAATTCCACAACACCTTTTGCTGAATGGAGTCACCTGTGAAACCGCCGACTATGTTACCTTGAGTCCAGTTAGCAGAAGTACCGCTAACGTTAATAACGGCACTTTCGGAGCCATTAAGGTTGAGTTCAATTTGTTGGGTTTTATTGCTGAATAGTTGGGAAGCATCGATGTTGAATACGGCAATGTCATCTCCAGAAGAGTTAAATTTAACTGCACCAGGTTGCTGACCGGGAATAACTACGGTACTATTTGCTCCTAAATTAGAAAGTTCACTAGAGGTATTTGTTAAGAAATTTTTCAGTTGACCGAACTCAGTAGCGAGAGCACTGTTTTGGCTTTTACTACCGCCACCATTCATGTTCACGATTGAGTTGAGGTTTCCACCGTATTGTAAATCAGCACCATTATTGACCTGCTTGGGGTTGCCCTCTATATTACCGACAACCTTCAAGCCAACGCCGTCAAAGGGTTGAAAATTACCGCCTGAATTACATTTAATACAGTAGTTTGAAGAGCTTCCCGACAGGTTACCACCAATGAAAGCATTACCTTCGACTTCTGAGTTACTCTGTAAATCTTCAAATACTACCAGATTGTAATCACCTAGAGTAAGAGCTGAAGCACTTCCAGCGAGACCAACTGCTAAGGATGTAGCTACGGCTGAGACTGCCATCATAGTAACTGGTTTCAAACTTAAGGTCATAGAATTACCCCTCTATTATTTATTCAAGAATTTATGATGTCATCATCCACTTAAACAGTTGCTCTTTCTGCAAGGAAGTAATCTCTAAAGTCAAGGATATTGGTTTGTTTCATTTGCTGTGAACTTTATGATAACTGATTAGGCGGAATTGATATCGTTTCCTAACTTTGTCTTATGCGTTTACTATAATTAATTTTTCTCTGGAATGTCAATAGTTTAATATCAAGATTTGATAAAGTTAAGCCAATTAATATAACAGTATTTCTACATAGCTAATTTGATGTTTATTTTCCACTTAATATTATCTGCGATCTTACTGATTTTTTTTTGGAATGGCAATAATGTCATATCTCGATATTAATAACTTTAGTTATATTTAGAAAAAAAATTAGCAATAAACTAGTTGAACATACGATCGCTGCTGGATTTATACTCATTTGACATCAAACCATTTTTTTGTCTAGATTTGAGGCTATTGTTGAGATTTATTTTATCTAATTGATAACTATTGAAAGCCCTGTTTTGGAGCAAGTTAGGGCGATGGAAATTTGACAATCAAGCAGTAGATTTATTCGTGCAATGTGCTCTTTTCAAGCTTATGATTCAAAATGGTAAACCAGAAAGTTACAAAGTAGAAATTTAGTAACTGCAAGAGATAAGAGTAAAGTGTTTTAACCTGTTCATGCAACAAAGCCGTTTCAGGATAAAAAGAATATTGCTTTTTTCCGGAACTAAATCACTGGTTACTGTTCCAATATATGTGTATCTAACTAAATTAGTAAACTAGTGTAGGAATTAAGTTTTGATTTGAAACCAAATATCTATTAACTTGTCCTATACTGTGTTACAATCAATCAAAAAGCTATTTATATTTTATTGTGTATATAAGAATACAAAGGTGTGAAAAAAAGAGTGAACGTATTAAATAACTATAACTATAAATCTGGTCAATCAGGAATATTCCAATTTGTTATATTTGCTGCGATCGCACTTATCCTCAGCAGCTTAATGATGTGTACTCCAGGAGCTGCATTAGTTAAATTTAAAAATTCTACAGCCCCAGTAGTTTTAGATGGGCGACCAATACTACAAGTTAGTAGTGCTGGAGAATATACTGCCGAGAAAAGAGCTGAGTTAATCAAAAATAAGTTATCAAAAGTAGTTTTATCATCAAAACCAGTACAAATAAAAGTAAAAATAGAGAAAGGAATACCAACAATTTGGTTAAATGACTTCTATCTACTAACTGTTACCCAAGAAGATATTTTTCCCGGAAATAATCCAAAAGAACAGGCAGAAATTTGGGCAGAAAAAATTCAGTCTTCATTAAATATAGCTCAAACAGAACGCTCTTTTGAGTTTATGACAAAGACATTCATAAAAGTAGGATTCATTATTAATGGAGCCATAGCAATTAACTGGTTATTAAAGTGGATTGGGCGAAAATATTTACATCATGGGTTGCCATTTTTTTTACGTAAATTAGGTGTTTCTGATGCTGAAAATAACACGATTTTAGGGATATTAACTAGTCTGAGTTTACTTCTAGCTAGAATGACTTTATGGGTAGGAACAATTCTGTATATTACTAATCAATTTCCCCTAACTCGACAGTTTGGTTATCAGTTTACAGATACCTTCATTTCTACTTTTACTTCCCAGGCGATTCATTTAGGGAATGAAACATATTCTGTACCAGATTTATTGATTTTAGTGGGTTTGGTTTGGGGACTAATAATTGCTGTCGGTGGGACGACCAATCTTTTGCGATCGCGAATTTTACGAGTAACCGGAATTAACCGTGGCGCTCAAGAAGCTATTGCTACCATGACTAAATACAGTCTAATCACTATCGGTATTATTGTGCTGTTACAGGTATGGGGTTTAGACTTGAGTTCCATTACTTTGTTAGCAAGTGCGTTTGGTGTTGGTATTGGCTTGGGTTTCCAAGATATTGCCAAAAATTTTGGTAGCGGTTTGGTATTATTGTTTGAGCGTCCGATACAAGTGGGAGATTTTGTAGAAATTGCAGAATATCAGGGCACAGTTGAACGTATTGGTGCCCGTAGCACGATGATTAAAACTTTCGATCATGTGTCTATTATTGTACCTAATTCTCGGTTTCTGGAGGCGGAGTTAATAAATTGGGATCACGATCATCCGGTTTCGGCGTTGCGGTTGCCCGTGGGGGTTGCTTACGGGTCTAATGTGGAGGTGGTTTGTCAGGCTTTGTTAGATGCTGCTGCTGCAGTTTATCCTGATGTTTTGTCGATGCCAGAACCCCAGGTGTTGTTTATTGGGTTTGGGGATAATTCTCTGGATTTTGAGTTGCGGGTGTGGACGGCGGAGCCGAGTAAACAGGTGATTATTAGAAGTGAGTTATATTTTAAAGTTGAGGCAATTTTGCGGGAGCGTCAGATTGAGATTCCGTTTCCGCAACGGGATTTGCATTTGCGGTCTGGGAATTTACCGATTGATTTATCTCCACGGATGGAAGCGATGTTAATGCAGTTTTTACAGCAGCAAAGTAATGGGAAAAAGATTGATATTGATGTGACTGGGAAGGGAGAGCAGAATTAATAAGTGGGGTTAATTAGAAACCGAGTTTCTGGTTTAATATTTGTTAGCTGAGTATATTCTGTAGTCTGATTAATTGCAACACTTTGGTTATGTGTATAGAACCAATTTTATATCTATAATAATTAGCATTGGCAAGTGTTTTAAGCATTAGTTTGGAATGCTGATTTTTCTCTCAAATTTTTTGATTTTCTTGTATCGCTTTTCCTTTTATTGAATCCTACTAAAAAAACTTAATATTAACAAATATACTAAATGGGTTCTATAGGAAGGAAAATCTCTTATTTTTATAATTATAAAGTTTGATTTCAGGATTTCACAATTTTTGGATATACCTAATATGATAGTCGTCGTTATGTATTGAATTATAGATAATTTCATACATAGGTAGAATGTCATTTAGCTAATTGGTAAGATTTGAATTCAATCATGTTGAAAAAACTTGTTGCCCTAATTTTTACGGCGGTTATTTATGTCTCGGCCTTTCCTGAATTTGCTAATGCAACTCCCCTCATAAATATCTCCTCAATTAATCTCTCTTTTGGGGAACAGTTGATGACAATAGTTGTGCGTAACTTAGCCTTCCAAACGGAAGAAGAGGATATAAGAGAGATTTTTAACTTTTATGGACAGGTAGAAAAAGTTTCCTTGCCTATAAGTCGTGAAACAGGTAAGAAACGTAGCTTTGCTTTTGTGGAAATGGAAACAGAAAGTGAAGAAGAGGAGGCAATTAAGCAAGTAAATATAGAAGTTCATAAAACCAATGCTAAGGAGAGTAAACCTTCCGATCGTGGTAACTTCTATCGCGGAAGATATTAGGCGTTGCTGAAACTATCTTCCCCTAAGCTTAATGCCTAGTACGATAATTAGTAATGATAAGATTCGGTAGTCAACTGTGCCAGGTATCAGATTATTACCAATTACCGACTTTCACAAACATCAACAATAGACTTCTCCAAAAATGAGATTGAAACTCTTGTAAAAACAAGGGAAAAATTTAGTTTATGGAGAGGTCTATTAATATCATTTCCGGTTAAGTAGGTAAGCGCGAATCAACCCAACTATATAACAAAATATAAATCAGTCAAAACCCTTGAGATGGCTTTCTTTACGGAATGCTGCGCATTCATGTCGCGAAGCGTTTAATGTCGGCGACAGCCGAAAACCTTCCACTTCGTTCCAGTCGCTTCGGACATACTGACACTTAATTACGCCTGGCTACTTAAATACAAATAAATAATTAGGGAGGATTCATAAAAGGGAAATAAGGAGAAAAGTAGAGAGTTTAGAAAGTTTTACTGCCTTAGTTTCAATTCTTAAATTTTATTTATTGTGTACGATCGCGACATAATATAACTCGTATTACATTTTAAATTGCACCTCAACCCGCCTGATGAAAAGATGTCAATTTTTCTGTTTTTTTCAACTTGATCGGAATCTGAATTACAAATTCACACCCTTCTCCTAATACAGAATTACACTGAATCCTGCCCCCATGCTTTTCAACCACAATTTGATAACTAATTGCTAACCCTAAACCCGTACCTTTACCAACTGGTTTAGTAGTAAAAAATGGGTCAAAGATTCGTTTAGATATTTCCTCAGTTATCCCCAAGCCATTGTCAGCAATGCGAATACATATCAGATTATTATCTACAACTTCTGTGCTAATCGTAATCGTAGGTTTGTTTTGTTTTTCCCGATCGCTTAATTTGGCTAAATTAAGTATTTGGTCTGAATATTCGTTACTATTAACAACCAAAGCATTCCGAGAGACTCCCGAATTTTCTAGAGAAGTTTGCAGATTATTATTAGCGGTTTTTGAACTGATGCTTAGAGTAGTTTTGCTGCTAGTTTTAGACAGATTTTTCATGTTTAGAAATGTATGATGTGAAAGCTTCTTTTTAGCCGTCCAACTATTCGGTAACATCGACATCTCTAAAGCATCAATCGCATTATTCAAAATATTAATAAATACCTGATTTAACTGCCCTGGACAACACTCTACTAAAGGCAAATCTCCATATTTTGTAATTACTTGAATCTGCTCTGATTTTCTTTCTTTTGCTAATCCAGTTACTAAGTTAAATCGATTCTTTAAAATTAGCAATGTACTATCAATACCATCGTGAATATTAACTAATTTCTTTTCTGATTCATCTAACCTAGAAAAGTTACGCAAAGACAAAACAATCGAGCGAATTCTTTCAGCTCCTATCTGCATTGAAGACATAATTTTTGGCAAATCTTCCTTGATAAAATCTAGGTCTATCTCTTCTATGTAAGATAGAATTTCGGCATCGGGAGTAGGATAATGTTGATGATATAAATTAATTAATTTTAGTAGATCGCTGATGTATTTATTGCTATAGCTCATATTGCCGTAGATAAAACTAATCGGATTATTAATTTCATGGGCAATACCTGCTACCAACTGACCCAAACTAGACATTTTTTCTGTGTGAATTAACTGCGTTTGAGTCTGTCTCAATTCCTTGAGTGCAACTTCAAGTTGTTCAGCCTTATTTCTTTCTCTGGTTTCTGATTGGCGGAGAGCAATTTCAGCTTGTTTCCGAGCGCTAATATCTCGTGCAAATGCACATTGATATTCTTTACCTTTAAATTCCAAATGATTTAGAGTAATCTCTACTGGGAATAAATGATTGTGTTTCGTACGATGATGCGCTTCTATTTTCAGGTTGCCACATTTCCTTAATAAATTCCAATGTATAGACCATGAACTTTCGGGAAAATCTGGGTTAATTTCATCAATTGTCATTGATAAAATTTCTTCTGGGGAATATCCCAAAGAATGACAAGCAGCATCATTTACATAGATTAACTTTCGATCTTCAGTTATCCCAAAAACTGCATCAGCAGAACGTTCGACAGCAAACTGAGTGAGTTCGAGTTTTTCCTCTATTTGCTTTTGCTCTTCGAGAGCTTCCTGTAGTTTGTTATTCAGCTTTGTGAGAGTGGCAATACGATTTTCCACTCGTTTTTCCAACAATAAATTTAGATTATGAACAGATTTTTCTACTTGTTCTCGGCGTTTAATTTCTGCTGCTAATTTAGCATTTACTAATTGTAATTTACTTGCACTAGGAATATTTAATGCTGTAGGAATTAATGATAGAATTAGGGTGGCAATTGATATAGAAATGATTGCGGTAAAAGCTTTAAGTAAACCAAAAAGTAAATCACTAGGATACCACAAACCCCAAATTTCTATTAGATGGGTTGTGGCATAGGAGAATATTGAAATTGCGAGGACAGAAAATATCCAACTTTTCTGGAAGTCTTGTCGCTTGTGAATAAAATAGATGATTAGAACTACGATTGAATAGAAAGCTAAGGTGATTAAGATATTGGAGGTTGTTTGTAGCCAGATTAACTCAGGGGGGTCTCTCAAGCAATTCTCTAGCTGTAACAGGAGTGCCCGATCTGTTTGCCAAATCAATTGTGTAAAAAAAAAGTGTTCTAACATTGCAAAGTAAACTGCTAGGTTTTTAAGTAGATTTTTATTACAGTAACATAATTAAATTATTATTACGAATATTTGAGATTTTTTTTATAAATATTTATAATTCTTGACTTTTTGGGGATTTTATCTTAAGATTAAGGGTAAATACTGCCTCACTTTCAGGAAATCACAAATATTTGCTCAACAAAAGATGAGCTATTGTCGGTTGCTTTTTTCTAGGAAATTTTTTACACAACCAAAATCAGACTGCTATACCCGCATTTCTCAAATAGATGAAGTACACAATTTTTTGATTTTAGGGAATAGGGAATAGGGTTCTCGGGAATAGGGTTCTCGGGAATAGGGAATAGGGTTCTCGGGAAAAATACTGTATCTCATAAAGGATGAGAACCACTATATAGCAATCTTAAATCATTTGTCATAAATCAAAACACAGATAAAAAATCTGAGACTCTGTTGCCTGTCTTGGTGCGCATTCCCTCTCTTGGTCGGCTACCAGGTGCGTCTGTCGCCGACGCGGGTTCCGACCGCTCTCTTGGTCGATTGGATATGGCGAGGTCTCCTCGCCATCCCTCGACCGCTTGCGTCTGTCGCCGACGCGGGGTCGCACCGCTGTTTCCTTTTTGTGAGATATTTTTACAAGGGCTAAAATAAGACTGCTATATATAGCATTTCCCATACTGATGAGGTACAAAATTTGCTGGTTTTAGGTGGTAGGTGGTAGGTGGTAGGTGGTAGGTGAAGTGGTGAAAATTATTTATTTGTTTCTGTGTTTACCAAGCGA
>JBARXI010000252.1:0-5396 GCA_049647275.1 Microcoleaceae cyanobacterium | reverse complement strand
GGCGAATGGCCATTCGCCCCTACGACTCCTGACTCCTATAAAATCATACATTTATTCAGCAACGCCCAAACTTGATACAAAACCCAACACTCAACATCCACCACTTTCTTCAAAGAAGTGAATCCATCTGATTCATTACATCCATTGCTTCATCTGATAATAATAAAGATTCTTCTTTTGACTGAGCAACCAGGTGATATTCTAAAAGACCTTTGAGGGCAATTAGCTTCATACTGTTTTCTGCTAAAGTTTCAGATATTGCTTTTGCTGCAGGTAAATAGCCGATCGCTGCTAAATCCATTAGTGCAGAACGTCGTAATTGTAGATTATCACCGTCTAATGCTTGAGTGAGATATTCTCCATACACTGCTTCTCCGGTTAGTTGATATAAAGCCCTGGCAGCAGCATATTGCACTTTTTCAACAGGATGTTCGATAAAAGGTTTAATTAAAGGAATTGCTACTTCAGCTTGGAGTGTTCCTAATGCTTCGATAATATCTTCGTAAGGTTCAATAAGATGGGGCTTACCTGGAACTAATTCTGCAGCTTCGACCCCTCCATCTAAAAGTTTAATTAATGCGGAAATACAGCTAGGGTCTCCTAGCATTTCTAACGCTTCTGCTGCTGCTTCTCGTACATAGTAGTCTGAACATTCCAAACACTCGATCAAAGCAGGCACGGCTTTTTTGTCTTCTAGCTTACCCAGGGCGCGGGCTGCATTGCGTCTGAGGGCATACCCACCGTCTTCTGTGCGGTCAGACTCGTCTTGTAGTGCTGCAATTAAGCCCTCAATAGCAGCAGGTGTATTGACTCGAAATCTTCCCAGCCACCAAGCAGCATAATATCGTTTACCTAATTCTTCATGCTGTAGATTGGCGATCGCGTCTTCTATCGTTAGAGACTCGCCACTGTCGGATGTTTGTTCTGATGGTGAATCCCAATGCTGCTGTGCCATAACTTCACCCCATTTACTCTGACAAAAAACGATGCCCGGAAAGATTAACAGATACTAACTACAGGCCAGCACCTGTATACCTGTCCGGGCTACGTTGAATATTAGCTCAAGGCTATTGATTTAAGTGAATATTAATTTCACTTAGATCGGTTAGTTACTGTGGTAACTACTAGCTGAGAGCGTTGATAGCGTAATCTAGATAGTTGTTAGCTTCAGTAGCAGGGTCGCCGGTTATACCGTGGTTAGCTTTGATATATTTCAGAGCTTCGATGTACCAGCTAGGAGACAACTCAAAAGTGCTGTTGATTTCATCAATACCAGCAATCAGATACTCATCCATAGGACCTGTACCACCAGCAATCAGACAGTATGTTACCATCCGGAGATAGTAGCCGATGTCACGAGCACACTTTGACTTTCCTACAGGAGTGGAAGCATAGTTAGGCCCCTGCATTGTAGTAGTATAAGGGAACTTATTGTATACTGCTTGAGCAGCACCATCAATCAAGCTTTGAGACTTCTGAGTTAAAGTCTTAGCAGCTTCTAAGCTTGCTGGAGCATACTTATAACGACCAAATGCTGAGAATAATTCTGTGCTAGTTAGAAAGCGGCCTTGAGAATCTGCCGCACTTACTGCTTCAGTCAGAGGAGTTTTCATTGTTTAGATACTTTCCTAGTTCTTGTGAGTACAATTTAAAGCTGTAGAGATGCTGACGAGGTGCATCTTTACTAAAAAGATTTTTTACAGTGTTATTAGGCAACTGATGCTGCTGCACGGTCAAAGTAGCCACCAATCTCAGACATTAGAGAAGAGCAATCTCCTGGAGTAATGCCATTAGGATCGTTAGCTATAGCAATAGCTGCTTCTTTCATTTTTTGAACACCTACTGCTACAGAAGCACCAGGAGTTCCCAGAGCTAAGTAAGTTTCACGCAGACCATTAAGGCAACGGTCTTCTAGAACACTTGCATCACCGGCGAAAGTAGCATAAGTTACATAACGTAGGATAATTTCCATGTCACGCAAACAAGCAGCCATACGACGGCTTGTATAAGCATTTCCACCGGGAGCAATTAACTGAGGCTGATCTGCGAATAGAGAACGAGCTGCATTAGCAACGATAGTAGAAGCATTACCGGTAATACGGTTAACTGCATCTATCCGTTTGTTGCTTGCTGCAACCATTGCACTTAGAGCGTCGATTTGGTTAGTAGAAACAAATTCACCCCTGGCGTCTGCCTGGGAAACTACTTTTGTGAAAGCATCAAACATTGATGTAATTCTCCTAATTTGATTTTTTTTTAGTTGCTTTTCGATGCTTTGAACTTCCAAGACTAAGCTTCCTGCCCTGTCTTGGGTTCTCAGCCAACATTGCTGCTGACTGCGTTACATCCAAAATTGCTTGAATTAGGATTCCCAGACTCACTACCCAAAAGCAGTGATTTCTTCCTCGGATTGAGAACCTGTTAATTCAGGTTTGGGCGTAACTTTCTGGCTGATAACCAGTAGACCATTTTGGTTATTCGGGTTTTTTAATAATCCTGAGAAAATCTTACACTGTTTATGAGAAGCTTTTCAAGCCAATCAATCAGTTATTTTGTTGATTTCTACTTATCTTTACAACCCTTCAGATATTCTTTATACAATGTTGTTGTGTTTTTGTTTATTACAAATTATTAACAAAATTCTCTGAAGGTGGAAAGTTAAACAGGATTCAAGGCCAATTGCCTCTCTAAGTCGAACAGAAAGCCATGAATGTACTCTTCTGTCCACTCTGGGCCATAAAACCTTGTAAACATTCCCCTGGCTGGATCTTTCTCGGCTCGATATCTCAGATAACGCAGTTGTGCTTCTTTAATTTCTGCTAATTTCTCTGGATTTGTAATGGGTTCTGCTTGCTTTACAAAAATTAAATAAGCTTGGAGGTAATCTTTGAAGGCCTCGAATACCCTGGTCTGAACTAACTCGGTTTTCTGAGGACGAGTCCACAAAAAGGCTGGTGAAAAAAATTGGGCTGCTTCTTCTGGAAAGTCTCCTCCCCAAGGCAGATGTTGCTGATGTAGTTGGAATGTGTCCCATATTGGTTGGGTATACTTTTCTTGATACTGGGGGTTATCTCGAAACAAGGGCTGCATATCTAGGGCAATTAAATGTCCACCAGGTAAAGTTACTAAATCTGCCCCAAAAAAGGGCAAATCATAATTCAGGTGAGGAAATATGACAAAGTTTAATACTTGTAGAGCACTGCCTCCTTGGACATGAGCTACTCTGATTTGCCGGAGTTTGGGACTACAGTAGGCATAACTGGTTGTGGCTACCTCTTGTTGTTTTTTGCCTTTACCACTCATCGCAACTTTGTGTTCAAACCCAGAGGGTATGGGGTAAGGTTGTAGTTCTAGATTCTGCTTGAGCTGATTTTGAGCATAATCTAGAAAAGGCTGGTATAAAGTCATTATATTTTTGATTTCTAATTTATACAGTTTGACGCTACTAACTAGGGAATGCTTTTAAAAGTCTTTTAGTAGGGCTAGGAGACAGGAGACACCGAGTCTGGAGACACCGAGTCTGGAAGAACGGGGAATGAGCGAGGAGGTAGGATTCAACAATTAATAATTAATAATTAATAATTAATAATTAACAATTACCTCTCCTTAAAAGGGAATTGATTGACTAATCATGAAAATTTTTATTTATTATCCCCGATCCAGGGGAGGCTTTAAACCACAATTTTTCGGTAAGAATTATACCTTAATTATTCTGCCCAACTATGCGCCTAAAATACGCTCCATGCATGAGCGTTAATGACTGAAACAGGCGCACTGCTTTTTCGTCCCCAAAAAGGCACTTGTCTTTATATGTCAATGCTTTTGCTGACGCAAAGCTGCCGCTAATAGATTAGATCGGTCACGTCCTAACTAGTAGTAGTTCAAATCCACAAAACTCAAAACCACCTCTCAGGTATATCCAGGGAGGTGTTACTTAATTTTTGAATTTTTGATTTGAGAAATTCATCGACTTCCAGTGGGGACTGCCAATGGCACAGCATCTTCAAATAAGAATTCGTAGAGAAATTTTTCTGCCCACTCATGGCCGAAATAACTACTAAATAACCCTGATGCTGGGTCGCGGTCTGCACTGTATTGATCGTAATCTTTTTGGGCTTTAATTATTCTTTGAATATCTTCTGGTTTCTGGAGAATTTCTGCTTGGTCTAACATTTGCCAATACAAGCTAATGTATTCTTGATAAGCTTGAAAAAATGATGTTTTTACTGTTTCTGCATCTGTTTTAGCAAACAATAAGTATTTAGAAAAATATTGGTTGGCATCGTAAAATTTCATTTCTAATTTTTGAGCCAAGTCGTTATATTTTTCTCGTAGCGATCGCATTGGCTCTATATACTTGACCAAGTACGATTCTTCTTGGAATAAAGGTTGAAAATCTAATACTATTAAGATTTTATTTTTGCCGAAGGATAATAAGTCAATTCCTAGTAGTGGGATATCGTAGTGGTAACTGGGATAAATCACACTATTAAATACCTGAGCCGAAGCTCCTGCATCAATATAGGTATAACGTATTTTCCTCAGTGGGTCGCACTCATAACACCAACTTTGAATGGTGGCTTGATTTTTGCCTCGATCGCTAACGTTTCCTTCTAGACCAGCCGGAATTGGTCTGCTGCGTAAATCAAATCTGTTGAATAGCTCTTTTTCTAAGTATTCTAGGAAGGGCCTGTACATCTATACTTATGGTCATATATTAATTCATTTTCGAGAATAATTGATGGCCATCACCTGAGTCTCATTTCTCATAAACAAAGCAATAATCCTTCATAAAGTCAACAGTCAAATATATAAAGACAAAAGTAAAAACTTGCTGAATTTATAATTCAGATCGGGCTACTAAATTGAGGGTTGATTTCAGTTTTTTTGTTCTTCCATAACTAATACAGCAGGTTTTTGTTGAACTTTTGCTTCTAAAGGTCTAACTTTTTCGACAAATTTCATCAACTGTCTATAGTCAGGTATTTTTGCTGTCCGAATGTAACTAGTATTTCCAATAATATTTGGCGGAGCAACTTTCATGGCATTGATAATTTTTGGCTCTAATTTACCGAATAATTAAGGTAAAAAGCCTCTCCTTTCAAGGGGAAACAAGAAAAAATTTGCTGAATGAGAAATTCAGCGCGGGCTACTAAATTCAGTTTTGATTTGAGTTGGTTTGTGGTTCGATAACTAATACGGCAGGTTTTTGTTGAACTTTTGTTTCTAAAGGTCTGACTTTTTCGACAAATTTCATCAACTGTCTATAGTCAGGTATTTTTGCTGTCCGAATGTAACTAGTATTTCCAATAATATTTGGCAGAGCAACTTTCATGGCATCGATAATTTGCTGCTCTAATTTACGATAATCTTTCATCAAGTCAAAAGTATAAAGC
>JBARXI010000251.1:0-2772 GCA_049647275.1 Microcoleaceae cyanobacterium | reverse complement strand
TTGTATAAAACCAGAGAAAATAAATTATTAAATGCAGACGTAAATGGATCGTTGAACATTATTAAAAAAGTAATTCCTGATGTCTTGGACCAAGGAATAAAGGGTTTGCCGTTTAACCCTGTAGTGGTCGAGCCACTTGCGTTCAACTAAGCTTTCAGACATTTGAGTAAGTTTGAGTAAGTTTAGTTGAGCGGTATTTACTAGCTTAAAGACTATCAGCGCCAACTTATGAGTTTAAGAATATATGGAAATCGTCAGTTAAAAACTTTACCTGGACTGACGACCCGTCCTACTTTGGCCAAAGTACGAGAAGCTGTATTTAATATATGGCAGAATAAAATCCCTGGTTGTCGATGGCTAGACTTATGTGCTGGTGCTGGATCGATGGGGGCAGAAGCTTTATGTAGAGGGGCTTCGATGGCGACCGCTATCGAACAATATGGCCCTGCTTGTGCTGTAATTCGCCAAAACTGGCAGTTAGTGGCCAATGATGAACAGAAATTTCAGGTATTGCGGGGAAATGTGCTGAAACGGTTGAAACTGCTGGCTGGGCAGCAGTTTGATTTGATTTATTTTGACCCACCCTATGCCAGCGATTTATATCAACCAGTATTGGATGCGATCGCTCAATATCAACTTCTGGCCTCAACCAGCGAGTTAGCAGTGGAACATAGTCCAGAAAAATGGACCATTGAACCTGTTCCGACTTTAGAGGTTTGTCGGCAGAAAGTCTATGGCAATACAGCTTTGACCTTCTTTCATCCCACCGAAGAGGGCAGATAGAATATTCTAGTCAATATTTAATTGATTGCCCCGTCGATATTGTTGGTAGGCAGCAACAAATAGTCCGGCCAATGTTACCAAGATTAGACCTAGTACGATTCCAGAAAGTAATGGTTCTACCACGAAGCTAGCTCCTTTTGTTGAAATTTTTGTTATTTATCAATACTACTATTTTTGTTGAGCCTAGCATGGAAACAGAAGTAGAACTAATCCACAAAAATTAAAAATATAAATATTATAGCAGTCAAAAATTGAATTAGTTCTGAGTGGATTTTCAATCTTTAGTTTGTCTAACAATATTGCTCTGCATAGGGTAAAACTGTTAAGGTATGTTGCTAGATATTAAACTTTCTTGTAGATAGTTGTTGAGATATAAAGATTTTGGATAACCAGCTTGCTGACATCGAAAAAGAAGTCCTGCTGAAGTGGAGCGCCTTAGTTGGTTTGGCTGTTCTGCTGGTAATTCTATTTATCTTCCTTGCAGTTCACCAATTTCAGATTTCCGACCCTTATATTAAGAGTGTATTGGCCCTAGATGGAGACCCTATTCAAGGCCATGCCATCTTTCAAATGAATTGTGCAGGCTGTCACGAATGGGTAACAGAGAGTCAGGTGGGTCCGAGTTTAGAAGGAGTGTCCCAACGTAAATCTGATATCGGGATGATTAATCAAGTAATTAGTGGACAAACACCACCCATGCCCCAATTTCAGCCCACTGAGCAAGAAATGGCCGATTTATTAAGCTATTTAAAAAAAATGTGATTTAAAAGTGAAAAAGGGTTGCACAAATAGCTTGAGCTTTGCTATATTAAAAAACGTTGCTGGTGTAGCTCAGTTGGTAGAGCACTCGACTTGTAATCGAACGGTCAGGAGTTCGAGTCTCCTCACCAGCTTTTAATTGATAGGTTTATTCTTAATTTTTTATTGGTTGCTGTACCCTAATGTCGGCAACCAGTTTTTTTTATCACTAATTTAGGGTTTGCTGAAAAGGTCTTTTTGTCGGGGGTAGGAGTCAGGTATGGGAGCTGTCGGTAGGGTGACCTCGAAGATTCTGTCGGGGTAATTTTCTCCCGAATGTGGAAGCTTTCGATGTTTGCTCCGCTTCCGGACCGAAATTACTCGTACAGGAAGAATCTAGATTAAAGAGGAGGTAGGAAAAATAATTGTCAGATATTTTTTCGCCCTTGTGTGCTCAAAATCTGAGCATTTTAAGCTTTTAGCTGCTAAAAGCTCGCAGTGTTTTTCGCAGAAAAAAGGCTTTAGTCTTGATCTGTAAATGCTTTTAGAGTTAATCAGCAAGCGCTAATTAAACGGACATGATATTACCTCATAAAAATAAATCCGGATACCATACCCCCAACAACGAAAAAATTAAACTGGTATAATAAACGTTGTACATAAATCTAGTCATATATAGTCAAACAATGTCAAATATCCTAGTTGATTTTTACAAAAGAGCTACTAAATATTTATTTTACAAAATTTAATCACTCTATCCCACAAGTTTAATAGTATAATCAAATAGGCTGAGAATTCCCGGCTAAATCCCTAGAATCAAAGATTAATAAATCCTCGAATCCTAATTTAATTTTAACTCCTTGATTATGAAATTAGTAGAGAGACATATTATTCAAAAAAATCATCGGTTTTACCCTGAAATTGACCGACTGTGTTTCTTGTCTAAAAATCTCTATAACTATGCTAATTATTTAGTTCGTCAGTCTTGGATATTTGAAAAGACAAATTTATCCTATTATGACCTGCAAAAAACACTCTCTACTCAAGCAGACTATCAAGCAATGCCAGCTAAAGTATCTCAACAAATCTTGATGATAATAGATAGAAACTGGAAAAGCTTTTTAGCAGCGAACGAAGTTTATAAACAGAATCCATCAAAGTTTAAATCTCGTCCTCGTCTTCCTAGATATAAAAATAAAGTAACGGGAAGAAATCTGGTAGTTTATACAACACAAGCTATGAGCAAGAGGC
>JBARXI010000250.1:0-7659 GCA_049647275.1 Microcoleaceae cyanobacterium | reverse complement strand
GTCCTATTCATTTAACTTTGTTATCCCACTCTAGTGTAATCTCCAAGTTGCCCTTACCAGAACCTTTAATAATTGCTGTGGTTAATTTTCCTGATTCTACAGAAATTTCCATGCCAAACTTAACAGTAGCTTTCGTAGGTTTGGCCTTTTCTAATGTACTTGCGATCGCTTCAGTCACTCCCTCTAGTGCATCAGTAACAGGTTTAAAAGATAATATGGAAGATGCTACATCTTCTCGGCCTCCAACTTCAGCCACTTCAACTCTAACTATTGCCCCATTAGGAAGTTCTACTGGAATAGTCTCTTTGCGTTCTTCTGAGTATGTCATCTTGATTCCTCCATAAATTAATTAATGAAAATCATCTTTAATTCGAGCCTGAGCTTACTTTTTGCTGCTCTTAAATGGACCCATAATATAGAATCCGATTGAACAGTCGTCATTGCGACGATAGGAAGCAATCTCCGTGCACCTCTGAGATTGCTTCCTTCCACTCCGTTCCAGTCGCAATGACTTGGGTATAGTGATTATCCGGACATGATATAACAACTAATAAAAAACAAAACTAATTTCTGTTTTTTCCACCATCTGGATCGTCTTCGTCAGGTTCAGGTTCTTTTTCTACATTCACACCATTAATGTAATCCTGAATGTCCCGGTGAGACTTAACACCCTCATAAGAGTAGATGTTGTAACCCCCATCAACAATTAACTTCTCTAAATATTGAACTCGTTCGGGAGGAGCAGGATGAGTAGACTGCCAAGTTGTCTTCTTAGGTCCACTTTTTTACTCAAAGTAACCATAAAGTTGCGCATACCATCTGCCGCATAATTAGTTTTTGATAAAAACCTTGTCCCCACAATATCAGCTTGGGTTTCTAGTTCCCTGCTATATTGGCTATTAACAAAACCAGAGACCATATCCAGAAAAGGCACAACTTTACTTAAGTCTCTCAGAAGAAGTGATTGGCTGACCTTTAAATAACCATGAGACAGGGCAGCATGAGCTATCTCATGGGCAATAATTCCCGCCAATTCAGCTTCAGAGTTAGTTCCTAAAATTGCACCAGTATTTACAAATATCTTTCCACCAGGTAAAGCAAAAGCATTCAAACTACTATCTTCAACGACGTAAAACTCAAACTCGAACTCATCTCTACCTGTAAAGGGAACAAACCGACTAGCTATACCATCAACATAGTTTTGAAGTATTTGGTCTTCTCGTAATTTATCGCTATTTTTATAGTCACTAACCAAAGCAGTAGCGGCCCTTTTGCCGTATTCTGCCTCCCCTTCAAATAAAAATTTTAGTGCCTGCAAAGCTGATACACCATATCTGGGATTATCTCTTAATACACCCAGTCCAACGTTAGTTATCGTACTTAAAATGACAGATCCTATTTTTTGTTGTTTGACTTTTCTTTTGTACTTTTTGAGGTATTCATCGGATAAAGTTCTAAACTCAGATGCTATTTCAGGTTCCAAATCTTGCCATACTATGGAAAACTGACGAGCTGCTATTGAAGCACCTAAATAATTTTTAGCCTCATCCAAAGCCTCAATTTTAGCTTTAAGTAAATCGGGATCGTCAGGATATAGAGTCGTAGCTTGCTCTAAGATATCAACAATTGTTCTCGGATCGTCACCCTCAGCGTAATGTTCACTAGCACAAGCTTCTTGGTACATTTTGCAAGCTTCCACTAACTTGAAGTAAGCAGGAACAAATTCAGGGTACTGACGAGTTAATAGACGCAGAGAAACAAAAATAGGTGCATAGTTGTCTTTCTCGAAACCATCCAAGGCACTTCTCCAATAAACTTTCATTGCCCCTGAGAGTTTTTGTACATCTGTTTCATAAATAGCTTCATTGACCAGTGCTGGTTCTGGCATCGGTGGTTTTACTGTTTTATAAAGTTCCCTAGCTCCCTCAAAATCACCTTTTTTATACAGTTCATCAGCTTCAAGCAGTATATCGTACTGCTCTTTATCTGCAATGTTTCGATTTGCTATTTGAATGACGGGCTTTTTAATTAATACGTTCCCATCCTTTAGATACTGAGAAAGTACCTTGAGAGGAAAGAGAGTCAGCAGTATTGCTAAACTCAAAGCAATAATTTGCCGATTTCTTCTGATAAAATACTGATATCTAAATTTCATACTTTAACCTTTAGATACTAAATGTAAAAATTGGTAATGATAAGCAGTTACCTTGAAATTTAGCCGCACCCATCAATTTACTGCATAAAACTTTAACAGAGTAACTTACAACCTCAAGAGTAATAGGTCTAGAAAAAAGGAGAAAATTTTTGACAATCAATTATTTTAACCACTCTTTAGTTACTAACTTTTTTCTTATTTAGCACCCACTACGATATCCTAAATATTAACAGATAATGCTATCTATCTGCTATTATGCAGCAGGTCGATGAATAATACTTTGGTTTGATTCGTAATTTTAGAAGGGTTTTCAAGTACCGTAAAAAAAGCTATGGTAACACTTATGCGACCATAACCAGTTTTTTTTTTATTAAAATTTTAGATTTTTAGTTTTCTATTTTTAGATATATAAATAACGATTAATTTTATTAACCTAGATTTAACCATAAGCACATTTGCTCAACACCAAAAAATTAATTATTCAAACGCGCCATATTTGGTGTAAAAGTTAAAACAGAAACAATTAATTTGTGAGCCATGAAAAAATTAATGGCCCTGTCGAGCTGGATCTAAGCATTAATAGATAAAAAACTAGCCATGGCAAGACTCGGACAGGAATTCGTTTAATAATATATAAAGTTGTTAAATTACCATCAGTCTATGAACATACAAACAGTTGCAACCCAACCCTTTAGTGACCAAAAACCTGGTACTTCGGGACTACGGAAACAGGTTCCAGTTTTCCAAAAACGTCACTATTTAGAGAACTTTGTTCAGTCTATTTTTGATAGTCTAGAAGGCATTCAAGGTCAAACCTTTGTGCTGGGTGGTGACGGTCGCTACTACAACCGCCAAGCTATCCAAATCATTCTGAAAATGGCAGCCGCTAATGGTGTAGGTCGGATGTTAGTAGGTCAGGCTGGTATTCTTTCTACACCCGCAGCTTCCTGCATTATTCGCAAAAATCAAGCCTTTGGTGGTATAATTCTCTCTGCTAGTCATAACCCAGGTGGACCGGAAGGTGACTTTGGGATTAAGTACAATACTGGCAATGGTGGCCCTGCTCCCGAAAAAGTGACAAGTGCCATCTATGAGCGCAGTAAGGCGATCGAAAGCTACAAAATCATTGAAGCTGATGATGTTAATCTAGATCGACTAGGTAGTCAGCAGTTAGGGGAAATGACTGTAGAGGTTATTGACTCTGTGGCAGACTACGCTGAGTTGATGGAGTCACTGTTTGATTTTGATAAGATATCCCAACTGCTCAAGTCTGGTAATTTCCGGATGTGTATGGATTCATTACACGCTGTTACTGGGCCTTATGCGAAAGCGATTTTTGAGCAACGCTTAGGCGCTCCTGCTGGCACGGTGCAAAATGGTATGCCTCTGGAAGATTTTGGTGGGGGGCATCCAGACCCTAATTTGGTATATGCTCATGATTTGGTAGAAATCATGTTTGGAGACAATGCTCCAGACTTTGGTGCTGCTTCTGATGGGGATGGCGATCGCAATATGATTTTAGGGAAAAATTTCTTTGTTACTCCTAGCGATAGTTTGGCAGTATTGGCTGCTAATGCTAAGTTAGTTCCTGGGTATAGTAGTGGTTTGGCTGGTATTGCTCGTTCGATGCCTACTTCAGCAGCAGCAGACCGAGTGGCGGAGAAGATGGGTATTGATTGTTATGAAACTCCTACTGGTTGGAAATTTTTTGGTAATTTGTTGGATGCAGATAAAGCTACTCTTTGCGGTGAGGAAAGTTTTGGCACGGGGTCTAATCATGTGCGGGAAAAAGACGGACTTTGGGCTGTATTTTTCTGGTTGAATATTTTGGCAGTACGGCAAGAGTCTGTGGAGGATATTGTTAAGGAACATTGGAAAACTTACGGTCGCAATTATTATTCTCGCCATGACTATGAAGGAATAGAAACTGATAAAGCTAATACTTTGATGGAAAATTTGGGTTCTCTATTGCCAAGTCTTCCAGGAAAGAAATATGGTCAATATGAGGTTAAATATGCTGATGATTTTAGTTATACCGATCCAGTTGACGGCAGTGTGAGTAAAAATCAAGGTATTCGCATTGGTTTCACGGATGGCTCTCGGATTGTTTTCCGGCTTTCCGGTACGGGTACTCAGGGTGCAACTCTACGGTTATATGTTGAAAGTTATGAGCCTGATGCTAGTAAGCACGAGCAAGATACTCAGTCAGCATTGTCTCCTCTGATTAGTCTGGCTGATGAAATTGCTCAAATTAAGAATCTTACAGGCAGGGAAAAGCCTACTGTGATTACTTAAATTTTAACAGGGTTGGGTGAAAAGATTCATCGCTCAACCCAACTCTTGAAAAATGCGGGTTTATCTGCTAAATAGCAGTTTTCGGGAAGAATTATGGGATTGCACATTCTGGAATGATGCTACCAAAAATTGGTCTGGATAATGGTAGAAAAAAACAAGGCACGTTAATCATTCTGGCAATTTCTCAAATCCAAAATCTCAAATCATTCGTCATTGTGCAATGCCATAATTATCGTCAAATCAGTAAAAGTTAGAACTATTTTCTATAGAAATTCTCATGCTGGTGAGTTACAACTTCTAGGTTTTAGGGAACTCCTTAACTGGAAACAGAAAAAAAGCAACTATACCTCAAAAAGGGTGAAAAATACTATAGGTAGGTCGTCGGCATTAAAATATTATTGTTATGACGAGGCAGAAGGCAGAAAGGAAGAAGTTTTTCAGCGATAATACTATTCGTTACATACTTAGATTTTTTTTGCCTTTTTACTTACTCTTGATTTCCCAACTTTAAAGTTCTTGATTAGATAGGAGATATTAATTGATGTTAGACCCAGTTCGGACTGTGAGTATTTTCCAAAAACAACCAGGCCAGTTGAATATTTCAGCCGGAGAAGTCATCTTTGAAGATGGAAAAATAGGTGATGTAATGTATGGGATTATAGAAGGAGAAGTTGAATTATTCGTTAATGGTCAAGTTGTAGAAACAATTAAGAAAGGCGATATTTTTGGTGCAGGGGCATTAGTTCATAAGGTACATACTAGAGCCTCTACTGCTATGGCTAAAGTTGATTCTAAATTAGCTTATCTGGATGAAGAGCGATTTCTATTTGTAGTTCAAGAAACACCGATGTTTGCTCTTGATGTAATTCGTAGTTACTCTGACCGTTTGCGTCGTTTAAAGCGTTCTGTAAACATAGATTAGATATCTCCGAAATATCTCCAAAAAAGAATTTAGGGATGCTCTATGGAACGTCTCTAAAGATGTTTGGGAAGAGGTTTATTTATTTCCTGGAAATGTCTATAATAATTAGGAAAAATTAAAATAAAAACATTAGAATTTTAATATTCTTCCCCTGGTAATAGTGTGCGTTAGAACACATAAATTTCAAAACTAATCTGATACTATAAAAATCTCATGGCTTACGCAAAATTATCTGTTTTTCACTAGCTATATTGTAAGGTCCGTTGCAACTCACCTTACAACGGGTAGAGTCCTTGCGTAAGTCCTGAATCTATTAAAGTAATGACCGAACATACCCTACTTGAGAAGTATAGTAAGCTAAAAGCTTGTTTTAGATCAGAACAATAAGTTGTAATTATATAAACTGCCTTCCGAATCGGCACTAATGAGCAAAAAGAAGTCAGAATTTAGACATTGAAAATTACTCAATTGCCAAATTGCTAAAGGAATTGCACGAATACTTGAGAAATTATTAAGCCTATATTGTCACTTTGGTAAGTTTTATGAAGCAGAAATTTAGGTAAAATAGAAACTTACAGATGAACTCGGACACTAAATAATAACCACGCCTAAATTTGGCCCTGGGTTAAGATATCTTAACAGCTAGGAAATCAACTAAAATTAGAGTAACAAAATTATTCTCAAAAGGGAGAAACAAATGGCTAAGAATTTACTCGAACAATTACGAGAAGTAACCATCGTTGTTGCTGATACTGGGGATATTCAAGCAATAGAAAAGTTTAGGCCACGGGATGCTACTACTAATCCTTCTTTAATTACGGCAGCAGCCCAGATGCCACAATATCAAGAAATTGTGGATGAAACCTTGAAAAAGGCCAGAGAAGAATTAGGCAAAGAGGCTTCAGCTTCAGATGTAGCTAATTTAGCATTTAAGAGATTAGCTGTTGCCTTTGGCCTCAAGATTTTACAAATTGTTCCAGGCAGAGTTTCCACAGAAGTAGATGCAAGGCTATCTTACGATACAGAGGCTACAATAACTCAAGGCAGAGACTTAATTGCTCAATATGAGGCAGCAGGAGTTTCTCGCGATCGCATTTTGATTAAAATCGCTTCAACCTGGGAAGGTATTAAGGCAGCCGAAGTATTAGAAAAAGACGGTATTCACTGCAACTTAACCCTACTGTTTGGTCTGCACCAGGCGATCGCTTGTGCTGAAGGTGGCGCGACTCTAATTTCTCCGTTTGTGGGGCGGATATTAGACTGGTACAAAAAAGAAACTGGCCGAGATTCTTATCCCCCGGCGGAAGACCCAGGTGTATTGTCTGTGACTCAAGTCTACAACTACTACAAGAAATTCGGTTATAAAACTGAAGTCATGGGAGCTAGCTTCCGCAACCTTGGTGAAATTACAGAATTAGCAGGCTGCGACCTGTTGACTATTTCGCCTGGTTTATTAGGTGAGTTGGAGTCAACCACAGGCGAGCTACCGACTAAACTTTCTGCAGACAAAGCTACTAACTCTGATGCAGAAAAAATCACAGTAGACAAAGCAACCTTTGACAAGATGCACGCCGAAGATCGGATGTCATCTCAAAAATTAGATGAAGGAATCAAAGGTTTCTCCAAGGCATTAGAAGCGCTGGAGGGACTGTTAGAGGAAAGGTTGAATCGCCTAGAGGGAGAGGAAACTTTAAATCATGCTGCGGAAAATATCTTCCATGTTTATGACCTAGATGGCGATGGTTTCATTACTCGCGAAGAGTGGGCGGGAACTGATGCTGTTTTTGATGCTCTAGATATCAATAAGGATGGTAAAATATCACCGGAGGAAATGGCTTCTGGATTAGGAGCTGTGTTCCAGTTAGCTAAGGTTTAGTTAGCAATTTAAGGCTTAGTTTAAGACAAAATTATCCCCACTTCAACTAATGTTAGGAGTGGGGATTTATAATTGAGCTTTAATTTGTAACTCTAAGACTCGAAAACTGTTGTATTTGCAGCAAACATCGACCGCGTTTAGTATTACAGCGTTTCCCGTTGTTATGAGGTACAAAATTTTAGGCTTGAGGGAACACCGGAACAGGGAACAGGGAACAGGGAACAGGGAACAGGGAACAGGGAACAGGGAACAGAAAAGAATAAAAACAACTGTACCTCTGTACCTCATAGCTTCGGAAACTGCTGTATATCAAATCCGGTTGAATACTTATTATATAGATATTAGTAGGGTAGGCAAACATTGAACAATAGATATTTGTGGTAAATCAAATAGTATTTGCCCACCATAACT
>JBARXI010000249.1:0-28439 GCA_049647275.1 Microcoleaceae cyanobacterium | reverse complement strand
GCGACATGTAAAGCGGAGCGAACCGTAGGGTGGGATGGCGTTTTGCTGGCGCACAACTGCGCTCTTCGCGGAGCGACATGTAAAGCGGAGCGGCTCTGTAAGAGCGGGTCTCCTTTCCCTCCGGGACGCTCCGCGTTAGCGGAGCTTTGCGCTAGCAAACGCCATATCCAATCGACCAAGAGACAAGAAAAAATTTTCCTTTTAGTCAATCCTCTTATTTTCAAGGAGAGGTAATAATTAATAATTAATAATTATTAATTATTAATTGTTGAACTACCTTATTTATCAAACAATTAAGGTTTAAAGCCTCTCTTTGGCTGCGCCATAGGCTGTCGCCCTACAAGGAGAAGGAGAAAAAAGAAAAAGAAAAAAATTTCTTTTTAGTTAATCCTCTCCTTAAAATCAGGGCTATTTCATTCTAAACTGTGCCATGTTATGTCTTGACGAAAATACCTTATTTATAGCTCTAGAAAATTTATCTTTCCCTATCTGAAAGTAAGTAAATTCATTGCTAAAATCTAGAATGAAATGACCCGGCCTTAAAATAGAGGTAATTATTAATTATTAATTGTTAATTGTTAATTGTTAATTATTGAACTACCTTTTTTACCTCAAAATAGTATCAGCAACCCGACAAACTTCAGACATTTCTTTGATATCGTGAACTCGTAAAATATCTACAGATTGAGCTATCGCTGCTACACAAGCTCCTGCTGTTCCCCAAACTCTTTGTTTTGGCTCTGGTTGATTTAAAATGTGACCAATAAAACTTTTGCGAGATAATCCTAATAAAATCGGACAATTTAAACTCCGAAATATTGTCAAGTTGCGGATAATTTCTAAGTTTTGTTCGTAATTTTTAGCAAAGCCAATACCAGGGTCAATAATAATTTTAGACTTATCTATGCCTGCTGCAATAGCTGCCTCAATTCTACTTTGTAAAAACTCATAAATTTCTACTATTAAATCTTGATAATCTGTTAATTTTTGCATTGTTTGTGGCGTGCCCCGAATGTGCATTAAAATAATGGGAATTTGTAGGGAAGCTATCACATTTAACATCTCTGGATCATAAATTCCTCCAGAAATATCATTAATTAAATCAGCACCAGCCTCAATAGCTTTTTGTGCAACTATTGCCCTAGTAGTATCCACGGAAACTGGTATTTCAGCAGAAATATTTTGCCGATTCCTCAACAACTTTACTACTGGTAAAACCCGTTGAAGTTCTGTTTCTAGAGACACAACTTCAGCACCAGGTCGGGTAGATTGACCACCAATATCAATAATGTCAACACCCGCTTCTATCATTTTTTCTGCTTGTATCAAAGCTATTTCTGGTGTATTGAAGTCACCACCATCACTAAAACTATCTGGTGTGACATTCAAAATTCCCATGATGTAAGTACGTTTTCCCCAAACAAAACTTTGATGGCGAGTTTGCATTTTAATAGTTTTGAATAATTGATTGAAGAAGGTTGTTGATTGTAGGTTAATGCTTCAATTGAATAGGAATTCAATCCCAAGCAATTGTAGATATTGCGGGGGTGAAGGTAGGATTTTTAACCTGGGTTACGGAGCAACAATGAATAATTAATTAATAATTAATTATTCATTGTTGAAAAGGCTTTTCATGTTTAATAAACAACACAGAGCAATCTAAAAATATTAGAAGAAACATTAAAACCTCACCTTTAAACTACTGGAATGAAACATCTAAAATGGTGCCCTGCGACGGATTGTTAAATGCTTCTCACAGTCTAAGTTTTAGCCGTCTAACACACCCTACAAGTTTTGCACAAAATTAGCTGTGTCGGTCCACTACTGCCGCGGTTCAGCTAAAATGGTGCAATAAGTGTAGGTTGGGTTGACGTAGGAAACCCAACAACAATAAAGCTTTGTTGGGTTTATCCTACGGATCAGCGGAGCGAACACTTCGTTCTACAAGGGCCTACATTTTTAGGTGTGTCAGTCCACTACAATAATGAATTATTTAAAAATATTAGAAGAAACATTTAAAGTCTAAAACCTCATCTTTAAACTACTGTAGTTTACTGAGGGTGAAAACTGCTGTAATTGCTGATTGCTCATTTTAGATAATTTAGATAATTTTATCAATGAACAATCAACAAACAATATTTCAGTTATTGATAGTTAACAAGACGAGCAAAACTATCTGGTGTTAAACTTGCTCCGCCTACTAAAGCCCCATCAATTTCTGATTGAGCCATAATGTTATCAACATTATCAGGTTTAACAGATCCACCGTATTGAATAGTAACCAGAGGATTATTCAATCTTTTGCGAATTAAACCAATAACTCGGTTAGCTTCTGCTGCATCACAGGTATCACCAGTGCCAATGGCCCAGATTGGTTCATAAGCAATGACCAAATTGTGCTGATTCACATCAACCAAATCCTTGGCCAACTGAGAGAGGATATGTGATTCTGTTTCTCCAGCATCTCTTTGCTTTTTCGTTTCCCCTACGCAGAGGATGGGAGTTATACCATGCTTCTGAGCTGCTTTTAAACGCAAATTAACTGTTTCGTCAGTTTCACCAAAATATTGACGGCGCTCGCTGTGACCAACAATGACGTAGCGAACTCCTATTTCTTTGAGCATTGGGCCAGATATTTCTCCAGTGTAAGCTCCCTCGTTTTCCCAATGAATATTCTGGGCTCCCAACCCGATCCGACTGCCATGTAAACTTTTTGACATGAAATCTAAGGCAGTGAAAGGAGTACAGATAACTACTTCACGTTGTTGGGCGGTTTCTATCAACTCAGCCATTAAACCCTGTAGAAACTCTTTAGCTTCTGCTTGGGTTTTGTACATTTTCCAGTTTCCAGCAATTATAATTTTCCTCACGGTTGATTTTATAGACCTCAAAACTCGACAGAATATGCAAAACTCCAGTCTAAGGCTTTATGGGACTTTTTTCTTTAAGGTGGCTAAAAGCTTGACTCACTTTTTACTAAAAAAGTGAGTCTGAAGCCTTACCCCTCTAGGACGACTTTTTGATTTTGTGTGTTATAATTAAGTTTAGTTTTAAAAAGACCAAACCAGACTTATAAGCTATTATCAATTTCTCTGTTGAATTGATTAAATTTACTATTAGCAGACAGGGGGAAGCCCAGAGTTAATGAGAAATTCATGGCTTGAAGGACTTTAAAAATAAGGTTTTTAGATTTTCGCCACGGAGCAAACTGAATCCTCAAAACGAAGGTGCCGGGAAGCGTAAGACTACCTAAAAAGTAGCACTACCCGATGGAATATCAACCAGCCGAATAACCTTCGTATAAATCTCCATGCTTGCCCCTTGCAGAGGGTCTAACCCTTTTCATGTCGGCAACAGCCGAAAAGATAACAGGCCACCAGAAGTTCTCAACAAAGTCGTTTTTCGCGATCGCGAAGCGGTGCTCCTCTGTTCTATCGCTCACCATCAAAAAATGTCCAGATAATGGATGCTAATAATTTCACTGCTTAGGGATTTTGTTCAGAAGAAACTGACTGAGATTTGTCTTCCTCATTTGCGCTATCTTGAGCGGTTATTTCTTTCGGTGAGGGAGAGTCAATTTTGCTAGATTCTAGGTTATTTTCAACTGTGTCAACTTTTTCTGGATCTACTATTTGCTCGGAAACAACTTCTTCTACAGATATAGATTCAGGTTCTGGAGATGGTATAATTTTTTCTTGAATCTCTACAAAACTAGCTTCTTCTGTTTGAATATCGGATGTAGCAGTATTTTCTGTTTCTGTCACAGATTCCTGTGCCGGCTGAGTTTCCTGTATTGTAGTAATAGGTTCATTAGCTTTAGAAGTTAATTCTTCTATAGAGCTGAATTTATCTATCTCAGGTGGAATTGCTGTAGATGCGGAGCCAGTTTTTTTACTGCCTCTAGTTTGAATCGCATTTTTGATATTACCAAGTATGCCAGTCACAGGTGTCAGCAACTGGGAAAACCCCCCACTTTTTTTAGGTGTTGTTGTTATCTGTTGAATTTTGGTATTAGTCTCAGCTTCAGTCGCAGGTTTTGTTTCTGCCACTGTTCGATCCACTAGAGACTCTGTTATTGGTGGGCTTGAATCTGAAGTAATTTCAGGTTCGACAGGTGTTGCTGAGCTGGTTAGGTTGGGAGTGGTAGCCGTTTCAAATTCCTGATTAGGGTTAGGGGTTGCCAATGACTCAGTTTCCGTTTCCGTTTCCGTTGCAGTTTCGGTAATATCTAATTTGGGTCTGGGTGGTGTTTGAGTAACAGGAGTTGATGGTTTCTGAGTTTTGTCTTTTTTCTTAGGGAATGGATTAGTTAATTTAGCGGACTTTTCTGCTTGACTTTGTTTGGTTGATATTTTTGTTTGTTCTAATAATGGAGTGAGTTGGCGACGCAATGTGAAAGTTTGCCAGCCAAACCAACCTAATAAAGTTACACTAGCTACTTGACCCAGTAGCACTGCACCTGTAATTCTTCGAGCACAAAACCATAGTATTAAGGCATAGAAAAGTCCTATACCACTCCAGATAAAATCATTTTTTCGATGGACTTCTGGAAAGAAAAAGGCCACCAGATATAAAGCTAAACTACCAAGACCAACAGCCAAGGCCAATATATTTGCAAGCATAGGGCAGGTACTCCCACTATATTTTATTTTACTAGTTTTACTAGATTAAACTGAGAAATCAATAACTACAATTCTTTTTCAACAAGGGTAAAAGACATCTCAGGACAAAGGCAAAAGTTTGACTATGAACTAAGAATAAGAAGGACGGATTTTCTATTTTCCTGGTCAGTCAGCTTCTGAATTCTATTCTGAAACTTGCCCCTATGACTTTTTACTCAATTTTAACTCCATCATATTGTATTGTTTGACTAATTATCTTTTATATGATATTAATTCCTAAGAATTTTCTTCTAAGATTTTAATATTGGTTAACTTAGTCGTGAGTTTAATCACTTTTCTACCTACTTCTATATCACAGCCGATCGCATAAATTATTTTATAAGATAGGTTTGTTAGGAAAGCCTCCAAGCAAGTTTAACCATTCTATATTTTAATCAATATCAAAGGAGGGTGTGAAATGTGGGAAAAAATTTTGTTAGCTGTGGCTGTTACCTTCTCGCTACATATATTCGCGGGAATAGATTTATCTGATATTAAGCCACCTCTTGCTTCATCATCTCCTGTAACAACAGAAGATAGTAAAATATCAGGAGTATTATCTTTTCAAAAAACTGTTCATTTTTCCAACTCCGCAAATATCAACTCTTTTTTCAAGAAATAATCTACATTTATCAATAAATGTAGATTATTTTAAGCAGTTGGGCATTTACCTAGTTTCAAGATAGCCTATGTATCGACAAAGTTCGTTGAGTATTATTTAGACACTATCCCCACCTTAAATAAACTAATTAAATTATCAAAAATTATATAGCAATCCTAAATCATTTGTAAAATTCCTAGAGTTGTTAAAAACTTCCTCCTTCTCCCTTCCTTTCCCTTCTGCCTTCTGCCTTAAACTGTTCAATTTTCCAACTCCGCAAATATCAACTCTTTTTTCAAGAAATAATTTAAATTTATTGATCAATAATTAGATTCTTTTAAGCAGTTGGGCATTTACTTAGTTTCAAGACAGCCTATGTATAGACAAAGTTAGTTGAGTATTATTTAGACACTATTCCTACCTTACGTTTTTTCGTTAGGACAATAAGTCTAGGATCAAAGGCAACAGGCAACAGAGGAATTTCTTAACCTGAATGCTTTGCTATACAGCAGTTTTAAGAATTGTGAGGTACAGTTTTAGATTAATCTCTATTCCATGTTTTTTATTTTCATAAGAGACCTTTTATCTGTTGTCTACTTCTCCAGAATTTTGTACCTCCAGTAAAGTTGCAAACTGCTGTAACTTTGATTTGAGATTGTTCCGAGTGATATAGTAATCTTGAATTGAGAATTGAGCAGAGACCAACATAAATGTGTTTAAGATATTATTAGTCTTTTTTATAGGTATGACTCCATGGCTAATTTCTTTATGGATACTCTATAAAACTGAAGCACGAACTAGAGAAAGACTTAGAGCAGCGAGATTATCTGTAGGCTCTATAAGAATAGGCAGTACGTCCAACCAGCCAGAGGAACAATATATTCAAGGCGTGGGATATATCATCGGAGACCTAACTTGTAAGTTTAATGCTAGGTCTCCAGTAATTCGTTGTGCTGTTAATCCCATGGGTCCATGTAAAGATTGTTCTCACTATGAGTCTAGAGATATCCACTGTTAAAAATTTTTTGTTTATTTTGTTTATTTATTTCATACCACAGTTCAACAGTTTAGTTTTTTGATTTATACAAAAATTCTAATCCTAAAAATATAGCTGCTACAGTTCCAGAAACAGATATTTCTCCCATCAATACCTTGTTCATAACTTCAGAAATAGGTACCAATACTACTTCAATTTCTTCTGTAATATCAAGTTTTTGTTGCTTAGACTTGATGACATTTTCAGTAATAAATAAATGAATAGAATTTGTATCCTTAACTGGATTATCATATAAAGTTGCTAATTTAATTAATTTCTCAGCAACATATCCAGTTTCTTCACTCAATTCTCTAGCTGCAGCCACTTCGGCAGTTTCTTTTTCAGTATAAAAAGCTCCTGCAGGTAGCTCTAACAAAACTTTATCAACCCCATATCTATATTGACGCACAAATACAATATCTTGTTGAACAGTTACAGGAAAAACAAGAGCAATATCTGGTCTAACATTAACAAAAAAATCATCTATAATTGTGCCATTTGATAACTCAACTTCATCCTGTCTGACCTGACACCATTGATGATTAATTACTAACCGAGATTGTAAAAGTCTCCATTTTTTTAAATCATTCATAAATCAATTTATGATAATTCTAACTAAGTAGATAGGTATAAATAAACGTTAAAACGAAAAATCTAAATAACGAATCCATCAGCCTGTTTTGAAGAGGTTTTTACCGTTTTAAATCTTCATGCCTATTTTACGGATAATTAAACCCACCTAATTTATACAATTGAAATGAGTTAGCACTGTTTATTCAAGGAAAGTTAAATCCCGATCTAGGGTAGTCCTGTGCGGGAATATCGACCCTTGCTCATCTAGCTAAAAGTTGCCCGCCGTAAACCACCGAATATACCGCATATTAAGCACGGCTTGCTGTCCTAATATTTGTTTTATAAACAGCATCTTAACTAGAAAACATCAAACAATCAAATTCTAAGATATGATTCCTGATTGCGATAGTCTATGGTGCCGACTAGAAAAGGCGTACAAAAAACAATGTGTAAATAGGTGTCTAGCGAACCGCTATATTAATTGTTAATTATTGAAATTAGATTAACTACTTTGCTAGAAGAGTTTACTGTAGTTTATTCAGTTTTGACGATGGATAATGTCGCTCCCAATTAAATTATTAAGCTTATGTTTTGTAAGTATGTAGGCAAAATTCAACATACAATCACTACAGCAACTCAAAAATTAACAATTACCTCTTATTAACTTATTAAAAAGAAGAAAATTGACTCAAAGGATTTTTTTTTTATTTTTGTCTCTTTAAAGGGAGAGGCTTTTAACCTTAATGATTAATTATTCGCTAAATTTTTCCCAACCACTCTGAAAAATCGTTTCTGGATATTCCTTTTCAAAATCATCAAAATTAACTTTCTTTATGACCAGCTACTTATCATTTTAATTTTTTGAATTATTCTCTCGATTTTCTGGGAGTAACTCTCGAAATAAATCATTTAACTCTTCAGAATGAATTGGAGAAAAAATAGAATCATCTAAGATAACAGCAACCTGAAAATGTTGATTATTTAAAATCTCCCAGTCAATAATAGTTAAATGATTGCGTGTAATAAATGGTAATTTTCGATGCCAATGTATCTTTATTTCTAAAACTGCTCCTCCACCTTCTCTCTGTCCTGAAAAAACTGGTTCTGTTCTATCATAGTATCCGTGGGGATGAACAATTAATATTGCTAATTTACCAATTTCATTCCTTTTGCTGTTCAGACGTTTCTGTACTTCTAAAGCTAATTTGTCAGGTGATGTTTTATTTTCTCCTATGGTAATGTGGAAATCATGTTTTGTAGACAAGCTAAACCCAGATAGAATATTCTCTGCATTAGCTACAGGTAGATGAAAACCATATATTGCAACTGATAGTAAAATCATAACTATAGTCAAACCGAGAGAAACTAGCTTATCGATCATCATACAAATACTTGGGAAATAATAGATAAAAATCTTAAGTAATCCAAGAGTTTTTTGCCGAATGAAAAAAAACTTATCAGGGTTTTATAAATCATCTATAAATTCTAAAATTTATCAAATTAGACAATTCAATTAGAAGTTTTTAGAAATTTAACCACTGTATTAACATCTTCGGTGCTGGCAATAAAATCATTATTAATAAACCCAACATTAACAATCCTACAAAATCTCGTTTATTATCCAGTTCACTCACATCATTTAGGGCAGGCTCATCCGTAAGAGGCATTAAAAATAAAAAGATTGCCAAAAATAGAAACTCCTGATTGACAAAAGATAATAGTAATAACAAAAACCGGGAAATTTGACCGATGACCATACCAGTACGTTGCCCAAACATTGCGTGTACCATGTGACCGCCATCAAGTTGTCCAACGGGCATTAAATTATATGCAGTTACTACTAAACCGATATAACCTGCTACTGCGACTGGATGCAAATCTATACCTTTATTGCTAGTTAAATCTGCGCCTAATGCTAACTTACTTAATACAGCTAATACAAAAGAAAATGTAGGATTTAATGAATCTATAGACAAGATTCCTGATGCTTCAGATAGAGGAACTATATCTGAGTGAGATAAACCCCAAATTAATAGTGGTATTGTGACTACTAATCCGGCTATAGGACCTGCTATACTAACGTCAAATAAAGATTTACGATTGGGTACAGGACTTTGCATTTTAATAAATGCTCCAAAAGTTCCTAAGAAAAACGGCACTGGGATAAAGAATGGTAAAGTTGTACGAATGTTGTATAACTGAGCCACTAAATAGTGGCCAAATTCATGGACTCCTAAAATCAGGAGCAGGGCGATCGCGTAGGGTAAACCTTGAATTAATAGGTTCGGGTCAGATTGAAAAGCATCTTTAGAGATGCCAACTATTTCCCTACTCCCCACTACAGTTGTGGTGAATAAAGTGATGATTAATAACCCTAAAGCCAACATCACAGAGTTTTTAGACTTTAGAGGAATTTTGGTTTGCTGATTCTGACTGTATGGGTTGGGAACGAGGGCAAAAAAAGGTTGGCCTTGAAAGCTATTTTGAAAGACAACTAGGAAGCGATCGCTAAACTTGCCTTCTATATTCTCTCGTACTGTTTTGTAGGCTTCTTCTGGGTTAGAGCGTAACTGTCCTCGACAAATAACTGCTTGATTTCTATACTCTAAATTCCTTAGATAGTAAACTGTCCAAGGAAAACAATTTCGCAAGCTAGCTTCTTCAGTTCGATCTATGGCCCGTTTTTGCGGAGTTTCTCGGATAGCTTGAGTAGGGGCTATTTCTGGTTTAGCTTCGGAAGTGTTATCTTTTGTTTGTGATTGGTTTGGTTTGGTACGACCCCACTGCACCAGTAACCAATACAGGTAAGGACAAAATAAAAAGGGGATGATGATTAATGCTAGAGGTACTTGTTGACGATCGTAAATTAAAGTCCAAGTTGTCCAGATCAAAGCGGGTGTCATCATTACTAACCACAATATCCAGATTGGAGTCCGAGTAATGTTTTTGACGCTGCGCTGTAACATGAAATATGTAATCAGTCCTAATAGAATTAATAAAAAGAGCATAAGAGTTTACTACGTTTAGTCTAGTTCTAATGAAAATACTGTTTTGACACAACAACCGTTAATCTCTAAGCCACCCCAGTTTGTACTGGAAAATATTTTTGCTTGTTCTCCAAACCGGGATACTTTGGGAGGAACATCTTATTTTATTGTAGAGAATCAGACCAACATTCTGATCGATTGTCCAGCGTGGGATGAAACAAATCAAAAGTTTATTGTGGAACAGGGAGGGGTAAAGTGGTTATATATTACTCATCGTAGTGCTATTGGCAAGGCGCGAGAAATTCAACGGGCTTTGAAGTGTGAAATTCTGATTCAGGAACAGGAGGCCTATTTATTGCCAGACTTGAAAGTTACGACCTTTGAACATGAGTTTGAAATTACTCCAAACATTTATATTTTTTGGACTCCTGGTCATTCTCCTGGTTCGTCTTGTCTATATTATTCGAAAAATGGTGGGGTATTGTTTACGGGCCGTCATTTGTTACCCAATCGTCAGGGTCAACCTGTACCGTTGCGTATTGCTAAGACTTTTCATTGGCCAAGACAAATTCGGAGTGTAAAATCTACGCTCGACCGATTTTCACCCCAAACTCTGGAATATATTTGTCCTGGTGCTAATACTGATGCTTTGAAAGGTAAGAGATTTATTGAGTCAGCTTATGATAAGTTAGCTTCTTTGGATTTAGAGGGCTATTATTAGGCAATGCTATTACTACTTAACGCTAGATATAGTATTTGAAAACTACAACGTTGGGGATAGGTAGCGTACAGATGTCGAAAAGCTGGAGTTTGAAGTTTTTGTTTTTCACCCTCGGATAGAGCTGGTAAATTTGGTTAAAACGCTAGATATAGTATTTGAAAACTACAACGTTGGGGATAGGTAGCGTACAGATGTTGAAAAGCTGAGGTTTGAAGTTTTTGTTTTTCACCCTCGGATAGAGCTGGTAAATTTGGTTAAAACGCTAGATATAGTATTTAAAAACTACAACGTTGGGGATAGGTAGCGTAGAGATGTTAAAAAGCTGAGGTTTGAAGTTTTTCACCCTCGGACAGAGCTACAAAGTTGGGTTAAAACGCTAGATATAGTATTTGAAAACTACAACGTTGGGGATAGATAGCGTACAGATGTTGAAAAGCTGAGGTTTGAAGTTTTTCACCCTCGGATAGAGCTACAAAATTGGGTGGAAACGCTAAATATAGTATTTAAAAACTACAACGCTGGGAATAGGTAGTGTCTAGACCTCGAAAAGACCTAACTCCGATAATAAATATTTTGAGCAAGATTTTTTAAGGATTAAGTAGCTTAAGTTGATAGAATACAAGTTAGTATCTGAATAACTACAAAAATTAGAATAGCTTATGGCAACTGCAACTGCTTATCCCAATGCTCCAGATTTATCTGCTGATGACTATTTGGTCATTGGTTTAGCTACCTGCTTTATAAAAGAAGATGGTGAAGTTTCTCAAGTAAAAGTTGTGGAGCCAATTCCTTCAGCAGCTCTAGAAGCAATTTTCAAGGGAATTCCTACTTCTTATGAAATGACTTTGGGAACTACTTTAGGTGCAGTTTTATCCGACAATACACCACAAATACCTACAGATTTTCCCCCAGAAACTCAAGTCTCTAATAATTTTGGTGAAAGAGCGATCGCTGCTGCTCGTACATATAAAATTCACCCTGAAGTTATATCTTTGGTGCCTTTAGGAACTCGTCGTGATGACTTAAACTATTCTTTGGAACGTAAACGAATACTTAATGCCGAAAATATTGTCAACACTGAAGATAATGTGAAGCAACACGAATATACTCACAAAGTTCTTTAATATCTCTGTTGATTTACTAACTAAACTAGCAAAAATTAGAAGTAGAAGTTTTTAAGATTAGGTATATACTAGTGCTAAAACTATATGGCGGTGCTCGTAGTCGGGCATCAATTGTTCATTGGTATCTGGAAGAAATACAAGCTCCTTATGAATTTATTACTCTCGATATGCAGGCCGGAGAACATTTAAAACCGGATTTTTTAGAGATTAATCCGATGGGAAAAGTACCTGCTATTGTAGATAGTGATTTTAAACTGTGGGAATCAGGAGCTATTTTATTATATGTTGCTGAAAAATTTGGTAAAATGCCTGATTCTTTAGAAAAGAAAGCTGAGATTATGCAGTGGGTATTATTTGCTAATGCGACTCTCGGAACGGGAATTTTTATCGAAGCAAGTCGTGAAAAAGAAACTCCGCGTTTACTGACTCCGTTGAATAAAATTTTTGAGAGTCAACCTTATTTAATGGGTGAAAATTTGAATGTTGCCGATGTAGCAGTAGGGTCAATTTTGGCTTATATTCCAATGATGCTGAAATTGGATTTAAGTTCCTATCCTGCAGTTTTAGAATATATTAAACGTATTTCTGAGCGACCTGCTTTTCAGAAGACTATTGGAAATCGTCCTTAAATATCTTCTATCAATTTTTGGCTAAATAAATCTAAATATCAAGATAGTTTTCTCTGTTAATTAAGTTAGCGATCGCCTACCAATCTGATAATTAATTAAACTGGTAGGCGATCGCTATTTTTGAAGTTCGGTTTTTATCTGAATCCAACGGCTGCTTGCCACACAAAAGCTAGGAGCAAGAAAAATACAGGAATTACTGGTAAAACATCAACTAACGGATCAAAAACTGAGTAAGCTTCTGGCAGTTTTGCCAATAGCATTGCTAATTCCATAAAATCAACCTACCTTTTTCACAAAAATTTTGATGATATTTAGTATATCTTAAGGTGAGTCATTAACATCAAAACTTATCTCTTCAAATCTAAATCTCAACTTATGGAAATATTGATATTGCTAAATCTGGAGATGAATCTTTGAGGGACAGAAACATCTCAAAACTTGAGGTAGTGAATTAACAGCCAACTAAAATTTTTGAGTATTTCTACCAACTAGCAATAACACAAACTGTTAGGATTTAATGAAGCTAGAATGAATACCATTTATTTGATGGAATATCGAATAGCAAAAGAATGTCTGAGATAGAAACAAACAAGTGGTTAAAGTGGATATGCTCTAGTCAAAATTTTGATGAATTAGTTGAAAACTATGACCGATGGGCAGATATGTATGAGACAGATGTTGGGGAGGTATGGAAACCAGTACCTTTAGCAGCATCGCTCATGCTGGCAAAATATATGGCCAACAAACAGGAAATAATTCTTGATGTTGGAGCTGGAACAGGTCTAGTTGGCACAGCATTAACTCAATTAGGCTTTGAACAGATAATAGGTACTGATATATCACCTGGTATGTTAACCAAAGCAGCAGAAAAAGATGTCTATAAATCTTTGGTTTGTTGCTCTATAGGTGATGAGCAATTTAGAAATTTAGAGAGGGCGAGTGGTATTATCGCTACAGGAGTATTTGCTGAAAACCATGCTGGTTCAGCAGAACTGAATAAACTTCAAGACAATATTCAACCTCAAGGTGTCTTGGTATTTACGGCACGTCAGAGTTTCTTGCCTCAACTTGAGAAAGTCCTAGACCAGCCAGAATGGACTCTTATTGATTCTAAAGTGATGCCGATTTATGATGACCCTATTAATCTTTTAGCTTACAGAATTGGTCAAAAATGAATTCAGAATTGAAAAGACTTGAGCAAGTCAATCAAGAGTTAGCAACATCTCCCAATCTAAGTCGCCGTGAATTGCTCGATATGAAAGTGATTCAAGAGAGCCAAGAATTGGTTAATTGAGTCGGTGCTACAAACGAACCTAAACAAAGTCTGCCATTCACTAAGTTATATTTACCAATGGCCTTCACAGGCATCTTAGAGCCAAATAAGTTAGTTGATGAGACTCATCGTGCAATTCAGATCCTATTACCTGGTACAGGAACGACCTTTTCTGTCGCCGAAACACTATGTGATGTTGCGGGTACTTTTCATGGCAGAAAAAGTAAAAACCGTGGACGTGGGCGTAAAAGTAATCAAAGCTTACTAACTGAATTACTACCCGATGGTGAGACATTTCGTGTAGCATCTTTTCCTACTGACCTTCCTCTCAACGGTATGGGTTCGGATGCCCCATTTGAGTTTGCCAGCGAGCAAGGTCTAATGATAATGCTTCGTCATGTCCATCTTGTTTTGTCACGACTTTATCCCGATCGCCCAGTTTTTATTGCTGGACGTAGTCAAGGTGGTATAGCTGCCATACTTTATGCACAACATTATGATGACTTGGCTGGAGCAATAGCAGTTAACCCGCCACACCCAGACCCAGAATTGTTCCAGTTTACTGTTCAATACTTGGAGGAGAAAGCTGAAGTTTTGGCTGACCTTCTCCATGCTCCGGGTGTTACTTTGCATCCTCGTAGTTGGGAAGCTTACAAGACTTTTACTCCTGAGTTTAACTATCCATCTAAAACATCCCTATCTCCAATCCTAACTTTGGTCAGCTTGGGCGATCCATTCAACTTGTTTCCCCAGTATGCTCATGCATTGAAGGAATTTGCAGACAATGACGAAAAATGTAAGTTACATATACTTGATGCAGGACATAATCTTTGGGATAGAAAATCAGAAGATACATATAGAGAAGTAATTCGTTTGCAAACCCAATTTATGTTGAACCAGATGAAATATGACTTTGCTCTAGTTTGAATTCTATGGAAGGTACAACTGATAGTAAAATAATCTAGATAACTTAAAAATAACTTAGGCTTGTTAATTTAAGAAAGGTATTAACTCAAGTAATTATAAGTCAATAAAACATGAAGTGAATTAGGACAAAAGAATAAAATTTTGGAGGAATTACTTTCACATTTTTATTACTATGCTAATATTTGGCAGCCCTAAAAAATACTAATCAACTAAGATATTGAAATTCTTGAAGCTGTTCAGCACGGTCAATCATTTTGAGGTGACTAGAAGAGCTTATTTATGATTTTTATGATTAAAATCAAGTCAGAAGCGATTGAATGGGAAGAAAGAATTGTTTCCCTAATACAATAGTTGACTAAAAAAAACATTAGATGTTTAAAGCCTATCTAAATTTGCACAGCTATTTTTTCAACCGGAATTTACGATTATTAAAATCTTCATCTGTGATTATTTATTTTCTGCTTTAGTCAAGATATGTGCTTCATTTGATGATTTAAGCACTAAGACAATTTGATAATATTTATAGCAGTTAGGATTTACACAGTACAACGTATTTTTGTCCGAAGCGACCGACAGGGTTTGCGGAGCATTCCGGGACAGAAAGCAATCTCAAATCCTAGTTTTTTGTACCTCATGCGTAAGTCCAGAGAGTTTTAAAATAGATAGACTACAGTGGTCAAAGCATTCTTATACTGTCTACTCCCTGCTATATACTCCCTAACCTAAAATAATTTTGCAGTCTACTTAAATGAAAAGTTATGTAATTATTGAATCAGGATATCTAGTTAAAAATTCTCTGGATTCCTTAAAACTTTTATGTTATAAATTTAGAGCTTACTTTTCGCTAAAAAGTTCTTGGTTGGCAACTAAAGAAAACCAAAGTTTAATGGTGGAAAAATACAGTATGGGAAAAGTTTAGTGCAAATGTTCTTAAATCTACTGGATTTTTTGAGAAATTTACAGAGGAGAATATTCCAGATATATTATTATGTGTTTTGATGAATAGAAGAATATTAATTTTAGGTTGTCGAGCGAACAGTAAATTACTAAAAAAGCATTAGATGTTTACATTAGGCAAGGAAGTTAAGTTTGACTTGTTGCGCAAAAAATTACCGAAGCTGATTTAATCTAAACCTTTCCAATAAAAATAGAAATTTATCATCTCTTAGATATTTTAGGAAATATTCAGACAATTAAGAAGTATGCATCAAGTCACAATCTTATGAACAGGAAAAATTGGATCGGCGATCGCCAAGCTCTTACATTACAGTGGGGATTATGACATACTTGTTGGGGATATAAACCCTAGAGTTTTAGACAACTTAACCGCATCTTTGCCAGTTAATACTTTTGTCATAGATGTGACTGATGAAGCAGCTCTGACAGAAAAACTAGAAGGCCAAGACTGTGTTGTCTCTGCTTGTTCCTATGAGGTTAATCCTATCATTGCTCGTGCTGCTGCTAAAGCTGGGGTTAGTTATTTCGATCTAACCGAAGATGTGGCAACTACTAATGCAGTTCGCTCCATTGCTGAAAAAACTACTGATGGTTCGATCTTCGCACCCCAATGTGGACTTGCTCCAGGGTTTATCGGCATCCTTGCTCATCATCTGTGTAGTGGTTTTGAGAAGCTGGATGAGGTAAAAATGCGTGTCGGTGCTCTACCGCAATATCCATCTAATATGATGATGTACAACCTCACCTGGTCTACAAAAGGTCTGATTAACGAATACTGTAATCCTTGTGAGGTCATTCACAACGGTCATAAAATAGAGACTATACCCTTAGAAGAGGTGGAACATTTCTCTGTGGATGGGGTAAATTACGAAACGTTTAATACCTCTGGTGGCTTGGGGACTCTCTGCGAAACTCTCGAAGGCCAGGTGCATACCCTCAATTATAAGACAGTACGTTATCCAGGTCATCACTATCTGATGAAATTTTTAACTCGTGAATTGGGTTTAAGCGATCGCCGCGAACTCCTACAAGAAATATTGGAAAATGCCATTCCTATTACTAAGCAAGATGTGGTAGTTATTTTCTGTACTGTAACTGGTTGGAAAAACGGCTATCTTCAACAAGTCAGCGATGTCCGCAAGATTTATCCCCTCAATTTGTATGGAGAAACTTGGAGTTCTATCCAGCTTACAACTTCTGCTTCAGTTTGTGCTGTTCTGGATATGTATCTCCATGGGGAAATTCCACATACTGGTTTCCTCAAACAAGAGCAGATTAACTTAGATGCTTTCCTAGCTAATCGTTTTGGTTGTTATTATAATGAGAAAAGTAGACATTCGGTAGAATCTAGATAAATTTTGATATGTATAGATAAATCCTAATTTAATTTTTGAGTAGAGAGTTCAACCAACCACTACATTCAACTCTCCAATCAAGTATGATGCATTAATCTCCCATGCCTACTGACATTTCTTTAACTTTCACAGGATTTTCGCTCCTAACTAACACTGGTTTCCATTTGTCTAGCTTGACTTTTTCAAAACCGTAAACTTCGTGAGTTAGACCATTCTCAAGCATATTTTTCGTGAAAACCTTGGTATCTGCTTTAATGAAATGTCCCCCTACTGCCCAACGCTTCTCATCAGTAATATTATCAGTAGAACCATGAATTGCTCTTCCAGAAAATAGATAAAATTGTCCGGCTTTTGCTGGAAGAGGTTTGATGTTTTGAGAGTTAATGGGGTAGTCCATCTCTGCATCATATCTGCCGTAAACTATTCCCTTATCTCCTGAACTAACTTGTTTTCCTTTGACTTTCATCGGATAAATTTCTTTTTGAGACCCTGGTATTAATGATAAACAACCTCTTTCTTCAGGTGCATCAGTCAGAGCGATCCAGCAATTCACCTCAAACATCTGTTCCTCATTTGTCGGTTCCAGAGCAGATTCTTTCATGTCAAAACTAAGCCATCTACTTGCCTGATGTGGAGCAGTACCTTTACTATGAGGATCGATCCCAAAGTGATTACAATGCCACAGGAGTAGGTCAGGACCAATAATTTGGGAGATCCGTTCAGTAACAGCTGGATGCTTGAACAAGTTTAGGTATACGGAGTCCTCAAGATGACGTTCAAAGCCATTCAGAAGATTAACATAATATTTTTCATTTTTGCTCAAATCATCATAGTTTTTACCATGATTGCCTCCCGACATTAATTCAAGGTCTCCCGTAGAATAAGAAAGTATCTTTGATTCAGTTTTCACTAAATTGAGCAAATGTTCTTTAATACCTTCCATCTCTTCTGGAGGTATCAGCTCGAATGGTCCTAGGTAAGCATTTTCATAAAAGAAGCGAATTTCTTCTGCCGTCAATTGATATTCAGCATCGACAACTATTTTGGGTTCGTAGGAATCTGGCTCTTGCAATTTGGCATAATACTCAAAATATACCCTCGTTCCTCCTGACTTAAAGGCAGTCCAAAACATATGATTGTTCCAGCCCCTAGGCAGTTTATCCCTAAAACTTTTAGGAAAAAGGAGGCTAAGGAATTCAAATTTTACAAGCAAGTAAATCAAGATCAGCTTGAAACGATATAAAAAGTGCGGCTGGTAAAGCATATTTTTCCTTTCTTAATATTAACGAAAAGTGAGTTTGAACAACCTATTCATTAATTACGAGGATTAAAGCTTTAGGCTAGGATATCCAGAAAATTTTAGTAGGTTTAATGTTCCTTTTGTTAAATTTTTAAACCCTAAGTTATCAACCTGTATTTTCTTTTCCTTTCTTTAAAGACTCTAACCAAATAGGAATCAAAATCCAAGCTACCACTAATACCAAAGCACCCACACCAAATTGTGCAACCCAAGATACTAACTTTTCTAAAGGTACAATTTGTCCTACAAAAAAAGATAAACTTACCATTGTCAATGCCCAAATAGTTGCTCCACTAGCATTGCATAACAAGAATTTCCAGTAAGGCATTTGAGCAATTCCCGCCAAAGGTCCAGCAAAAATCCGTAGTAACGTAATAAACCGACCAAAGAATACTGCTTTAGCTGCATTTTTACTAAACTGATTTTTCACATCTATGAGTTTTTCTTCTTTAATCCGAAATATCTTACCTAATCTCAACATCAATGGCCAGCCACCATACTTGCCGATCAAATATCCGCAACTGTCCCCAAATACTGCGCCTATAATTGCACAGCCAAGCACATACCCATAAAGTAATTCCCCACTACCTGCAAGAAATCCACCTACAAGGGTAACTGTTTCTCCAGGTAAGGGAACTCCTGCATTTTCTAGGGCTATGCCTAAAAAAATAGCCAAGTAGCCGTATTTGTGGGCTATCAGTTGAATTGTGTCTAATGATACAAACTCTAAAGACATAATATGATATCTTTTATCATCCTAACTAAATAATATACAATATACTTTATAAAATTTATCATTGTTTTATATTCTATCGTTATCTTATATAGATACTCAAAAGAATTCCTTGGAGTATTTTCCGGAATAAAATTTACGAGGATTCTAAGGTCATACTGCCCAAAGAGATGAATCGACGTTAATTCCTTTTCTGTTTAACTAACCAAAGAAATTTTTTTTTGGTTCTAACTTCTGAATGTACCCTTAAATACTCGAACCTACTAATCATAACTTATAAGTATTATGCTTACTTTTAAGGTAACTTTTGGTCGTAAACTAATTATCATCTAAAAGGAAAAAATATAGATTTAATCTAAAAAAAAAAATTTTCAACCGGGAATAACAAATACCTTGCTCTCAAGTGAGGTGTTTGTCATGTTCACATCATTTGATAGACAATACATATTTCCTGTTGATACAAAAATCTAAAAAATCTAATCTACTTTAATAAAACAACAAAAGTTAACATTTTGTACTATAATTGAGTAATATTATTTTTCAAATTTGCACTCTATAAATCTAATTTGTGCCCAAAGATTAAAAAAAATGTATATTCAACTGATATAGAATTTCCGGAATAGGAGTGCATTTTTTGGAGTATATATGGTTATTGATTGAGGTAAAAAAATACCTTCAATCTAGCTAGTCCGTTTTTTTAGAATCAACTGAAAAAATAGATTTTTTGTTTTTAATTATTAATTAATGGTGATACTTATGAGCACTGTCAATGTCAGCAAACATATTATCCTCAGTCCGCACTACCGTTTAGATTTAGCCGGAGCAAATGCTCTGAAACAGGAGTTTATTTCTATATTGGCAGAACAATACAATCTTTGGATTTGTGATATGGCCAATGTAGATTTTGTAGATAGTTCTGGATTAAGTGCATTAGTTGTTGGTTTAAAGACGGCTCGCGAGCATAATTATCGCTTAGTGCTATGTAACCTTAACCCTACAGTTAAGCTAACTTTTGAGATTACTCAGTTAGATAGAGTATTTGAAATTTTTGATAGTATTGATGCTATTTTTTCTTTCTCCAAGCCTACATTAGCAACGGCTTAGTTAATTTTGCTAATAAGTCAGCTCATAATAATGTTAATAATAGTACTTGAGCTGATTTATATCAAGTCCGACTGTATCGTTCATCAAAGATTAAGTTAATTTTCACTGTCTGACTCTGCCTTGTATTCCTCTTTCTTCCCTCTCTCTTCAGCGATACTGCTTATGCCACGGGATATGATATTAGATCAAATTATATATAGTTAGTAATTAGTTGTTGTATGATTTACTTGGGTTTACAAACGTTATAGTCTTCGTGTGACATAACCTTTTGTGGTACAACAAAACTTCCATAGTCTTCACAAATCATTCGATAATTGCGGGTGACAGGTATACTAACGATGAAGCGATTATGGCGAAGTCTTTTACCCCCAAATTCCCTATAGCTTTTATTATTATTTAATCCAGCAATAATTGCCCTAGCTTTAACTACTACATAGTCTGGCAAGCCTTTTAGGTCTATTATATCGTAATCGAAAGAAGCTTCCCACTCTAACTTTTTTTCTCGCTTTTGGGCTATTTCTTGGTCAACTCTTTGCTGTGCCATTTGCTCTTGTTCGCAGCGATGGCATTTTCTCCCATATCCCTTATGGCCACACGGAAAAGTCCTTTTTCTTTTCGGCATAAAACAGCAAAGTTGATTGTCAGCAAGTTTTCTCTAATTTTCGGTTTGACATCCTCCTCGGCTTGAAGGCGCGAGTATTCCTACCGAGCAGAAGCTCTTCGGCGGGTTGACGTTTCATCGGCTCATCGGCTGCTGCTAACTTTTTCGGTAGTCTTATGCCTGCCTCAACGTCCGGTTTGAGTCTCCGAGTGTCCCCCGGCGACTAATATGTTTTTTGCTGCACTTGCCTCCTGCGGAGGAGCTACGCTTACGTCTCTGTTGTGCTTAGAGCCAGACCTAAAGCATTCTCCGTCTCGGATCGAGCGGATTGATAAGTGGAGTTTTCAACCTCTAAAACAACATAAGCAAGTTTGACTTTTTGGCCTCCAACAGTTAATCAATCGGAAATTACGACTGTATTTTTCTGCTTTTCCTTCTACTAAAAGATTCCGAAAATGTCGCTTGCCAGCCCAGGTCGTTAATAGCTCTAGTGATTGCTTCGATATCCCTGGCAACCCTGCACGATTTACAGTTTTTTAATCATACCAGATACATTCAAATATTTTAAAATAATCTACCTCGCGAGTCCGACGGCGACTCTAATGTTTTCATTGATTATTTCCGTTAATAATTTATCCAGAAAATCTGTTCTAGTCTCTTTTTGTTTGGTATTAATTTTAGCTATTCTAACCTTTAACTTTGTCATATCTATTAGAACCTTTAGTTGTTTTGATAATGATTGATTTGGTTGTTGATACTTTTTGATTCGTTTGTTGAGTGATTTCAGAGGATCATTTTCTTTTACCGCTTGTTAATATAGCAAATACTTTAAATCGATAAATCAATTCCTACTAAGTTATTTTTTTCTGGCACTGGCAAAGTTTCTGGTTATAAGCAGGTAAACAAAATTAATTATACATTTTTAAAAACAGAAACCTTTTTACTGCAAGGATTACAGGAAATTAGATGAGGTAATCAGTTCTGTGTAGGTGCTTATTTCAACTACAAAACTTAGAAAATACTGACTAGTAAAATCTTTGATTACTGTGACTGAAGTTGGTTTAGTGGATAGTTATCTAAACGAAATAATCTTTAAGTTTACCTATTTTCGACAAACGGAATTTGTGCGGATAGACCTTAATCCAATTTTTGGTGAACCTAGCACCCTGGCTCAATACCCGTTTATTAAACTTAGACGGTCTAACTGGTTGACTTTTGCTTTTACCTTTACAAGACTTAAAAAAGTTCTGATACCCTTGGTTTAAATCATTTAACGATTGCTGTAATGGAATATTATAAACTTCAGATAAGCACTCTCTATCTAAAGTCTTTTTTGCTTGAGTAATGAATAACTTTTGTGGTTCCGCATTAGTCGGTTTTTTATTTCCTGATTTATATTTTTCCTGACAACAAGCTAGACTATCGTTTTACACAACTTTCACACAACTAAATAATTTTACTAATATGGTTTTTTGAGCTGTTGTTGGATAAATTCGATATTTGAATCTAGCTTTCATGTTCTTATTTTAAATTAACAAGATGATAACATAATTTTAGACCACAAAATTTAGCTTAAAAGTCTCCCTATAAGAGAGATACTTGAGACCCAATTTTTCGATCATTTTTATTTCCCAAGAGTTTAGTAAATGGACAATAGACGAAATATCTGTACTTTAGCTAGTAAAGAAACAGAATTTTATTTAGCTATAACTTTACATTATCGGCCACAATGACACAATGCTCAACATTCATATCTATTGAAGAAGGCAGCTATGCTGTTTGCTCCGCATTCCGTAGGAAAGCTAGAAGGGAAAATTGCATGGGGATAGTCAACGACCTGCCACTTCGTATCTACAAAACCCAAACAATTTTAAGCACCCCTGTAAGGTGGAGTATTAAACCCACGAGAGAAAAGATAAAATGCCAGTGAAACTGAAAAATATTTGAGCTTTAGGCCACAGCAAAGCTATGATCGATCATAGTTGATTAAATAATAGGCCGTTGGTTTTGTTCAGATCTTTGCTATTTAGTTCAGCTCAACTACGCTTTGGCTGTGTTTTGCTTTTGACTTTTAGCTTTACTGCTTGTGTCAACAAACAACCTTCAACTCAGCAGTTAGTTCCTAGTGTCTCGCCATTACCTCAAGAACCCTATATTGAAGCTTACTTCAATCAGTCTCAGGCTTCAAGCTATACTGAGCCTTATCGAAAGCAACCACGATTAGGAGACAATCTCGAACAAATAATTATTGATACTATTTCTCAAGCTAGTTCAACTGTAGATGTAGCTGTTCAAGAGTTAAGTTTACCTGGCATAGCTGCAGCTTTGGTAGAACGTTATCAAGCTGGGGTAAAGGTGCGAGTGATTATTGAGAATATTTATAATCGTCCCTGGAGTAGTTTGACAGCATCTGAACTGGCTCAACTCTCTGAACGGGAGCGCGATCGCTACTCAGAATTTATTCAGCTTGCGGATTATAACATGGATGGTGATATTAGTCAAGATGACATTAATCGCAGAGATGCTCTGGTGATGTTAAATAATGCTGGAGTTCCCAGGATTGATGATACAGCAGATGGTTCTAAAGGTAGTGGTCTGATGCACCATAAATTTGTCATAGTTGATGGTCAGAGTATAATTGTCAGTTCTGCTAATTTTACTACTAGTGGTATTCATGGAGATTTTTCAGAACCCAAAAGTCGAGGTAATGCTAATAATCTTTTAAAAATAGAAAGTGCTGAATTAGCTCAACTATTTACTGAAGAATTCAACATCTTATGGGGAGATGGGCCTGGTGGGAAGCAAGATAGTAGATTTGGTGTTCAAAAACCATTTAGACCAATGAGAGAAATATCTATTGGTAATACTAAAGTAGCAGTTCAATTTGCTCCTACTTCTGGTACTAAAAATTGGCAACAAAGTGTGAATGGTTTGATTAATCAAATATTAGCAAAATCTCAAAAATCAGTTGATTTAGCCTTATTTGTATTTTCATCACAATTTCTAGTTAATACCCTAGAAAATCAATCTCAAAAAGGTGTATTAATACAAGGTTTGATTGACCCTAGTTTTGCCTATCGTCCTTATAGTGAAGGATTAGATATGATGGGAATTGCTCTTGCTAATAAATGTAAGTACGAAGCTCATAATCGTCCTTGGCAAAAACCTATTTTTACTGTGGGAGTACCAAATTTAACACCAGGCGATCGCCTCCATCATAAGTTTGGAATTATTGATAATAAAATTGTCGTTACTGGTTCCCACAACTGGAGTGAAGCAGCTAATAAAAATAATGATGAAACCTTATTAGTAATTGAAAATTCTACTGTTGTAGCCCATTTTGAGCGAGAATTTCAAAGACTTTATCAAAAAGCAACTTTAGGCATACCATCTTGGGTAATTAAAAAAGTTAAAAAACAACAAGCAGAATGTGGTGAACTATTAACAGAAACTCCTATTTCTGAAGTAAATACTAATGTTCAAATTAATTTGAATACAGCTAATGCTGAAGAATTAGTAACTCTACCTGGTGTCGGACCAAAATTAGCAAAACGGATTATTGAAGCTAGAGAAGAGAAACCTTTTACATCTTTAGACGACCTAGATAACGTGTCTGGAATTGGACCCAAAATGTTAGAAAAATTGAGCGGTCGGGTGACTTGGTAAAAGATAACGTAGAGCATTTTTTGAATAAATGAGGTACACAAGTTTTAGATTTTAGTAAATACTCATGGTTTTTTCATTGTTGTGAAAAATGTATATGATATTAAATCCTTTCTTTTGAAAAATAGTTAGTTTAGAATTGAGGAGGGGAGAGTGTGGGAAGAGGAAGAGAAAGTTTTTTATCGTGCTATTATCCGAACATAATATTAAGACAAGATTTAACAATGGCTAGAAATCGGATAATTTTTTTGTACCTAATCAAAAGAATTTGATAAGCTGTTACATATTTGAATTGCATACTATTTGATAAGAAAATAAACCGTTAAATCTTATCCTCGACTCCATCTCACCAATTCTTACCATCATCTTATAACAAGTAAATTAAATGATTAACAGCTTATTAAGCAGGTACACAAAATTAATTACACATTTAGCGAAACTGAATTCTTTATACTGTAAGGATTACATATAATCAGAGTAGGTAATTAATTTTGTTTAGGTACTTACTTCTCCCCCAACCCCTCTTCTACTCCGAAAGGCCAGAAGAACAATTAATATTACATTGAGATAGCTTTTAACAACATTTAAAACTTGCCCTTTCTTTCATAAAAAGGGTTTGAGAGGTTAGAACTGATAATTTATGATATGACTTACAGAGTATTTAATGTAAATTTGGGAAATTAATTTTCCTTAAAATTTGGCTGAGGAATGCACCCCGTCAATACTGAATACTCAGCACTTCAAATGCTATTTTAAAAGCTGATGGTACTGTACTTCATAAATCACCGAATACGCTGTAAAATGAAACAGCCCTGGGAAATATCAAAGCTGGAAACCGCGAACAAACAAGAAGGAACAATATTGTACCTGATTAATCAGATTTTAAGCATTTCCGTTTGTCATGCGGAGCTAACAGCTAGCTGGCAGTAAGCAAAAAGCTTTTTTTCGTGAAGGCTGAAAACATATTTGCCATGAATAGCAAAGGTTTTCGGATCTACTTTTAACTATACTAAAAAATGAGAATTCAGTTTCTCAATACTTCCTTATGACTTGATTTTGTATGAAGCCGATGGCTGAAGCGCTGACTGCTGAATGCTGACATTAGATTAATATAAAAACTGTTCATCGAGTCATGTCATATTGTTGTAATATTTGGTCTCAAGTGAGATATAGTATTTCCATTTGAGTTGTGAAACTAAGTCACCGAACAAATAGTATAATGTCATCTGATATTTTGAATCATTAAGTAATGGATAAATCTCAAAAATTAGAACAAAAAATTAAAGAACTAGATGACTGGATGAAAACCTTACCAGACTCAAGAGAGTTAAAAAGAGCAATTTCCGTTAAATTAACTTGACAGGGATGGACTGATAGAGCGATCGCTTCGATGCTTAATGTTTCCAATAGTTTTATTAGTAAATGGGAAAGCCAATTTGAACCAGGAGGAATAGAAGGACTAAAGCTATTATATAAAGGAGCTAAAAGCTACTTAAACCAGGAACATAAACAAGAGTTATTTTGCTGGCTTGATTGACAAAAATACTATAATTTATCGGAACTAGAGTGTTATTCAATAGCGCAATTTAATGTGATTTTTACGTCTGCAACTAGTTCTGATGATTTACTCAGAGAAGCAAAAATTAGCTGGCAAAAAGCCCAGATGAAAACCCTCTTATAGACCTCGAATTGGTAAAAAAAAAGAACCAAAAAATTATGCAGATTCTGGAATAATTGTTAGCGAATAATTAAGGTTTAAAGCCTCTCCTTTAAAGGAAAAAAAAGCCTTTTAGTCAATCCTCTTATTTTCTAGGAGAGGTAATTGTTAATTATTAATTGTTAATTGTTAAACAGACATAAAAGCTGGAAAATCTGCTGTGTATACAATTGACAAAATTCATTTATGATAAGTAGATTTGATTAGTCATCTTTATGGGAAAAACAAAAGAGTATGATGCTCTTTGATGTCTCATTTGAAAATGCTATAATTTCATGTTAGGTTGAATATTTATAAATAACTTTAGCGAGGAGTTTCCGAGTCAGGTAGGGTAGCCGTCGGATTGGCGATGTACAGAAGTCAGGAGGGAAGAAAGGATAAAAGTAAAGATAATTGCAGTATTTCTTCGGTACTGTCAGTTCTTAAATTTTATTTATAACTGACCCGTCCGAACATACTATAACACCTCATATTTCAAATATAGCTATATCACAGGAATTTTCACACTTAATACACCAGACTAATTTCCTTATAAACCAGGTTTAATAACAGAATTGATACTCTTTATCTGTAATGATAAAACGAAAAACCAGGTATCTAATTTTCATGGGAAAGAAACTATAACAAGGAAATTATTATTTAAGAAAGTAGATATCGCTTCAAAGGCAACAGGAAACAGAGATTAATATTAAGCTATAGCAAATTAAATTACAATCTAGGTAGCCCGGCGTAATTAAATGTCACTATATCCGAAACGACTGGAACGGAGTGGAAGGTTTCGCTTCGCGACATGAATGCTCCGCATTCTGCTACGGAAGCAATCTCAAGGGTTTTAACTGGTTGACATTTTGTTATATAGTGAGGTTTATTCGTGCCTACCTACTTACTGTATTTACCTAAAACATAAAAATTAAAACCTAATAAAACCTAATTTATATCAGAAAAAAATCAGAGTATTTTTATTGTAAACTATCCAAAACTTGTCAACCATCTAGAACAGCATTACGGACAATCGGCTCCGAGTCTCTACTCAACATTAAATGAAAATAATCAACAATCTGCGAGCGCGTAATCAAACAACCATTAACAGAAGTAATCATTCTAGAATTACTAGAATTTGCTAACAACTTTTGACGGGAAAAATCAATTTTATTTAATTTATAATTACTCAAATAACCTGTAATTTGCCTAACAGCAATCAAACGTCGTATAGAGTCAACATCAGTCAAACCAGTTAAATATTCTTCTAACTGAGTTTGTTGTTTACCAGTCTTTTAACTAATAATTTGCCAAACCAATAAACCAATAACAGCAAAAATACCCAAATTCTGAAAAATTAAACTCGAAGCAATTAATGGTTGCTCAGAATCAACCCAGATTGAAACAGTAGTATAAGCACTTAGAGTCGCCAGACCACCACAGCCTACTGCCAGAGTTAACCTTCGATTCCAACCAGCCCAAAACCGATAAAATTCTAACCAAGATACTTGCCAGTCCCATTGTTGGATTCGATAGACTAGAACCATAACCAGTATCCCTAAACTTGTGGACAATAATAACTTTTCATTTAAACAGCCCCAAGCTCCCACTATTACGATAGCTAATAGCCATCTCCTAGCTTGAGGCAAATAAAGAAATGAAAGCCACCTTAACTTTCCTTTGGGAGTGGGAATAAAATTTCTATCTTGTTTTGGTAAATCTCGTTTAGCCATTATCGGTTTATGGGACATAAGGTGCTCGGAGCGACTAATCATAAATTCATAAATAATATTGATTTTAACAATTTCAAGAGCAATTAATAGTAAATTTACTTACAATGGCTTCTTTCTGCCAATACTTACTTATTACTAAACTAATTTATATACTCTCCGGCCTGTTAGCGCAGCTCCTCCGCAGGAGGCAAAAAGCAGGCACAGAGATTCTCCTACCAGGCAGAATTCCTGGTTTGCTGAGGCAAGGCGATGCCAACATCAAGCCTAGTTAAACTAAATAGTGATATATTCCAGAGATAGTTCTCAGACCAAGCATTTACCCTATTGCCTCTTTTTCTTCCTTTCCTTTGGAATATTGCCCAAAGGTCATGCTGCCTCTTCGAGAGGAGCAACCCTTACGCAAATAGAAAAGCTGCGCTAACAATAGCCTGTGGACCTATGCCCTACGGTAGAGTTCACGTGCCTAAAAAAACTTGGTTTCTCTAATAAATGCTTAGAGCTTTCCATGCACAAACTTACTAGTGCCCCATAACTTTAGTGTTCAAGGTACTAGTGCTATCGATTAGACAGCTAAATTTGTTAGAGTCGAAGGAAGCCTTTCGACTTCCAACTCTCCTTCAGAACCGTGCGTGAGACTTTCACCTCACACGGCTCCTCGTTAACTCCATCCTTGTTATGGATACGATTCAAGACTTTGATGGTGTTGAGCCATCCTGTGTGGTCTTTGTGTCGTGGCAGTGTCTATGTAGAAGTTGTAAGTTGTCA
>JBARXI010000248.1:0-3119 GCA_049647275.1 Microcoleaceae cyanobacterium | reverse complement strand
TTCTCTAAACTATCGGGAGTATGAGCATAATCAACTATTACGCTGACATCTTGCTCGTTGCTAACCTGCACTTTTTCCATCCGACCGGGTACGCCAGGAAATTCTGATAACTGAGCAACGACCATCGCCAAATCTAAACCCAAATGTAAAGCAACTCCCACTGCAGCCAACATATTAGATAAATTATACTGCCCTACTAACGGCAAACTAAAAGGAATCTCACCTTGGGGAGTATGCAATATTCCCTTAACTCCTGTGGGTTGATATTCTAAACCTGAAGCACACAGATCGGCGGAAGTATTGCTAGTGCTATAACTCCAAACTTGCTCCGGTTTCATTCTGGAAATTAACTTTTTGCCGTAGGGGTCGTCGGCATTAACTATAGCGCGACCCTTGAGATAGTCTGAGCTAAACAACAGCGCTTTCGCCTCAAAATAATCATCCATATCTTTGTGATAGTCGAGATGGTCTTGAGTCAAATTAGTAAATACTGCCACCTCAAAACTACAACCCCAAACTCGCTTTTGATGTAGAGAGTGGGAGCTAACTTCCATAACTCCATATTGACTGCCTGCTGTTACCGCTTGTGCCAGTTGCTTTTGCAATTCCACCGCAAAAGGTGTGGTGTAAGCTGCAGTTTCTTGATATCCTGGCCAACGAGTATATAGAGTACCGAATAAAGCGGTGGGTTGTTGAGCCTTATTGAGGAGGAATTCCACTAAGTGAGTCGTGGTAGTTTTGCCATTGGTGCCAGTTATGCCTACCATTTTTATTTTTTGCCCGGGGTAGTCATAGAATGCAGCAGCAACTTCCGGACAGGTTTGAGTCATGTCGGCAACTGGGATAACACATTCATTTTTGGCTTGATGTCTTTCGGCTGCTTGTTGAGAAACTAGAGCTGCCACTGCACCATTAGCGATCGCGCTCCCCCAAAATTCTCCTCCATCAACGCGGATGCCAGGCATTCCTAAAAATAAATCTCCTGCTTTACAAGCATGGGAATTTGTGGCTAAACCTTTGATTTCTGTCTCTAATGCAGGGTGATTATTGGCAAGGGAAATACTCGGAACTTTTGCTAATAATTCTCTCAATTTCATATTAGGAACTCCTATAGATTTTTGCTGAAATTAGGGTTTTCTACCAGCAGGATTTTTTGGTTATCCATACCACTTTTTTACAAATATTTCTGTAACATTTGCTGCAACTTTCTCACCGCAATTCGGGGAGAAGGCCGTGGGATGAGTTGTTCGGTTGTGGTATTGGCCTCAGAGACACAAAGCACAGGTACTTCATATTCATAGGCTTGAAACCAATCATCACGAGTGGTAATGTCTCTAATCTCTAGGTCGAATTTACAGGGACTTTCGGGGTCTTTCAGTATTTCTTCGAGTTTTTCTTGGAGTCCTTCGCAAAGATGGCAGCCTGGTTTACTGTATAAAATTAGGTTCATAATTTAGATTAAATCGTTTAGTTTAGTCATTATTATAGAGATGAGTATACTGCGAATTCCGGTAGTGACATCCTCCCGACGCTGACCCTGCGGGTATAACGGGGGCTTCCCAACCTCACAATAAATTGATAAAGTTTTTCTATCACTTGAGTTTAGCTCCTGTGCAATTTTCTTGTATACTTGTATGATTTTATGGCATAATCTCCAAAGATAGATTAATTGTTATTAATATCAATATTTGTAGATTCTCAGACCATTTTTTGATTGATTAAATATTTTTTATACTAATATAAATATTTCTTTTCTTAATCCAAGGAAACTACATATATAGCAATCCTAAATGAATTGTGAAAAATTTAGATGTATTTATTTTGTCTTCTACCTACCACCTAATACCTAACACCTACCACCTACCACCACCCAAAATTTATAACTGAAATAGGATGGCTATAGCTGTCATTTCAGTTATCAGTTAGTAGCAAAACTTGTAGGGTGTGTTAGAGGGCTAAAATGTAGACTACCCGTGGCATTTAACAATCCGTCGCCGGGCACCATTTCAGATGTGTCAGTCCACTACTTAACACTCACCAAACGATTTTTAGCGATCGCCACCTAAGTAGGTAGGCGTTAAAATTTATCGCGCTTAGGAAGGCAGAGGGCAGAAGCGGTGCGACCCCGCTTGGCGCGACAGACGCAAGTGGTCGATCTTCGGAGCGAACCGTAGGGTGGGATGGCGTTTTGCTCCGCAATATGTTCTTCGGAGCGGCTCTGCACTCTTCGGGTCTCCTCGATGAATGTCCAATCGACCAAGAGAGCGGTCAGAACCCGCAATGTGCACTCCTGGCAGAAGGAAAAGAGCAACCGAATCAACGAAGGCAGAGGGCAGCTATGCTGTTTGCTCCGCATTCGGACCGAAAGGCAGAAGGAAAAGAGCAACCGAATCAGGGAGAAGGTTTTTGCAGGCGAATTATCCGGACATGATATAATTCTGCATCTATTGGTAGACTTCGGACTCCATCATATAAGTGAGTTGTCATTATGACTAATCCATTGTCTGTTTTACCAATTTCTCCTATATATTGTCTGCCTACCCCCGAAGTAAAATTACCACTGCTTGGTGCGCTGTATTTGATCTAAAATTACTTTTTTACTCTCTGGCTCAACGAGAAACTTTTGTGAAATAACTGTAGCATTATTTTTCGTATTTCATATTACCTATTCAGGATAACTTTCTTGTTAAAATAACTCGATATATAATTATTTTCTTGACCGACAGTTTTTCGACAAATAAACTATCTGCAAAAAAAAGAGGCTATTTGAGAAACGCAAACTATCTTTCACAAGTCTGTTTATTTTTATAACTTTGTAGTATTTATGCTGCTTTAATTTTCGATTCCTTTGAGGTATTTTTCGTTAATATTATATCCGGTTGAATATTTATAAATAAATGGTTATAGAGAACAAGAAAAACCGAAGCTCGGATATAGAAGGTAAAGCCGAATAGGGAAGAAAAAGTTTTTTATCCTGCCATTTAACGAACATGATATAGCAATCCTAAATGATTTGTGAAAAATTTAGATGTATTTATTTTGTCTTCTACCTACCACCTAATACCTAACACCTACCACCTACCACCACCAAAAATTTATAACTGAAATAGGATTGCTAT
>JBARXI010000247.1:0-27366 GCA_049647275.1 Microcoleaceae cyanobacterium | reverse complement strand
GACCAAGGAATAAAGGGTTTGCCGTTTAACCCTGTAGTGGTCGAGCCACTTGCGTTCAACTAAGCTTTCAGACATTTGAGTAAGTTTGAGTAAGTTTAGTTGAGCGGTATAAGCTATTACAGCCTTTGTTGTTTTCTCTGTTGACAAGGTTACTAATTTTACATGACTACTTATTAACGATCATTGAAGTACAGCTATGACTAATACCAAGTCTGAAAGGTTTGGCTAAATATACTAAATATATTAGACTCAAGGGTGTAGGGTATGAGAGTTTAGAGAGAAAACAGCAAAAATCTCTCAAACACTGGCTATTATTATATTATTATTATTAAAAATATGTGCGGATATTATTTACCGAATCAATAATTGAAGTAGCAATCAACCATAACATTACTATTCAAAAATGGTATAACTTAAATAAAATTCGGTTATATCCATAAGTAAGTATGAAATAAAATCAATACCCACGATATTACTCTGTATTTTTATGAATTTTAGAGACTGCCTATCATACCCGGAATCATCTTATGCTACAGCAAAATCCAAACATATATAGTAATTTCATTTGATTTGCGTAAAAAACCTGGCTGCTTTTAGGCAAAAGGCAATCATGCTAGAGGCAACAGGCAAGAAGGTTTGCCGAACTTTTTACTTTTAGTAAATAACCAACTCTTGTTTTATATCTCATTTGAAAACGCTATATCATAGCTTCTATCAAGAAAAATATTCATCGGCTGCTAACGAAAAGATCGAATCCATTCAAATTTATTCATTTCTCGGTAACACTGTGATAGACATTAGTGCCCAAAAAATTTCTAAATTGAACCGGCAAATCTATCAACGCTTGAAACAGGCTTTATCATTAAATCTACGCCGTCAAGTTTTTGTCGCTGTATGTGATGACCTACTCCTGAGAGACTATCTAGCCCAAAACTTACAAACAGATTTAACAAACTTATCCGATCCGATTTATCAACACCAAAATAGTCAGAAACCAGTATTATTTGTCACCCTCAAATTAAACTTAAGTAATCCTAACCCAGTAGCTCAGATTACTCAATGGTTAGCACAAAACCCTACCTATAAAAAAACAGAAGAATACCAAATACTTGGATTTCAAATTATTGGGGTAGAAAACTTGACCAGACAACCTCCAGCAGTACAATGGTCATTTATTAGTAATCTCAAAAAAATAGAAACAAGTTTATCCACCCTAGAATCAAGTTTATTAATTTGGATACCTAAACCTTGGCTAGATACCATCAAAAAATCAGCTCCAGAATTTTGGCATTGGCATACTGGTGTATTTGAATTTGAAGGAGACCCCACTCCAATACTTCCCAGACAAAAAAGACAGAATAAAAACTCTAAATCTTTTTCTTCCCAACCTCTCTTAACAACAACAACTCCACCTTCCCCCATCACTGTAAGACCATTAATGGCATCAGAACAAAAGTCTTACAATGTTGAGTTAAAACATCCCAATACTTATCTTCTGCCTCCAGCTCCACAAAAACTGCCCGAGCTGCCAGTCAATATAAATCAACTTCCGGAAAATATCCAAACTCCTGGAGAATTAGTTGAATTAGCAAACTTGCTATGGACAGCAGTTTCCCAAAAATCTGGTGGGGATAAAACTTCCGTAGAAAAACATCAACTTCAAATCCTAAAAGATATTCAGGATTTGAACAAGTCTAAATATCCATCCCAACAATTAGTTATAGCTTACCGAACATTAGGGGATTTTCATCGCGATCGCGTATTAGCTGGCAACGTTTCAGAGCAAAGCCTAATTATTGCCATTCGTGCTTATGAGATGGTCATTGAATGGACATTTAACGACAGTCAACAACAGCAAAGTGCCAAAGATACAGGAAATATTACCAAGATTTCTCCATCCCAAATTCCTGTCCTTGATATTTTCAATGATTTGGGCACTCTTTACTGGATGTTATCTCGTCACGTCAAATCAATCAAGATTGCCCAATCTGATTCCTTACTTTATTTAGAGCGTAGTATTGTTCTCTATCAAATGGCTCTAAACAATATTACTCCATCTCAGAAAGATACTTATGCCAGACTCCACAAAAACTTAGGTCTTGCTTATGGAGACTTAGCTGCTCATCGAGAGCCAGAAAAGAATTGGCAACAATCAATTATGGCATATAACGAAGCAATCTTACATCTAGATGCACAGGCTGATTCCCGAGACTATGCAACGACATTGAATAATTTGGGGGCAGCTTACTGGAATGTAGCTCAGTATACTCAAGCAGTGGATGATTTGCAAGGGTCTATATCAGCTTATGCTAGAGCTGTTGGTTATTTTGAGCCAAAAACCGAACCCCTTAACTATGCCATGGTTCAAAATAATTTGGGTACGGCTTATTGGAATTTGGCTCAGTTTGAGGAATCAGAAGCTTTAATGTTAAAAGCAGTGGAAGCTTATCTGGAAGCTTTGAAATATCGAACTCCACAGACTGCCCCCACTGCTTGTGCGGCCACCCAAAATAACTTAGGTACAGCATATTGGCATTTGGCCAACCAATTTCAGGAGCATCAAATTTATAGCCAGCTTTTGCAGCAAGCGATCGCTACTTATACCCAGGCTGTGAGTATAGCTCAAAAGTTTTCTCCTGCTCAACTTACTTTTGATGTGTTGGCCACTCATAATAATCTGGGACTGGCCCATTATCAAGTAGCGACAGAAGTCAGTGTTAAACTAGACAAAGAAAGTCAGATAAATCATTTAAAAGCAGCTCTGGAGCATCACTTACAAGCTTATTTGGGTTTGCAGCAAAACAAGACAGATTTATCTGTATCTGGTGGTGAAGATGCGCAAGCTGCTGGAGTTGCTTTAAATTATATTGTTAGAATTATCCGTACTTTCTACAGTAAGTATGGAGTGGAGGGGCAAAATTTAGCTCTTTCTAAAATTCCCAGCCATTTATTACCAAAAATTTTAAAGATTGTGTAATAAGATTGACAAATGTTATAGTTTTGTTGGGAGTTAGAGTTAATATTTTACCTGAAAATCTTGAAATTTGCCGAGCTTCTGCTGGTAAAATTATTTCCAGCTTTTGCCAGCGAAGAAAAATCTCTAGCCCAATCAGTCAGGGAGCAGTAATTGACTAGACATTTTGTCCTAAATTGATATCATTGATATATGTGCCAAAATACAAATATTCTCACAAAAGTTGAATAAATAAATTGGTTGGACAAAGTTGACCCTAGCAAAATTTATCTTGACCTTTTGAGAGTAAATTTCTCCTAGGATAAATTGGCAGAAATAATACTCAATCATAAACCCAGTTTGAAATTTTATAGTCAAACAGTAAATGAAATGAGTTAAATTAGTATCTTACTAGTCGTTGGTAATTTAGCACCAATCAAAACTAGTCTTTTCTTTGTAAATTAAGAAAAATTTTCTTAGTTATAAAGTACACTGCTAACTATTCTCTAAGATAGCGGTTTACAGATAACTTACTTTAGTTTATTTAGTTTATATTCATATATTGGTCATGGCCCCTGTAAAGATTCTTGCGGTTGATGACGACCCGGCAATCCGAACTTTAATTCATCGCTATTTGAGTCAACAAAATTATCAAGTAGAATCTGCCGGGGATGGTAAGACAGCTCTGGCATTATTTGAAAAATTTCTACCAGACTTAGTAGTTTTAGATGTAAATTTGCCAGATACAACTGGCTTTCGACTTTGCAAAGAAATGCAAAGCAATACTAATGTATTTGTGTTGATGCTCACAAGTCTTGCAGATGAGGCAAGTAAATTACAAGGTTTTGAAGAGGGTGCTGACGATTATATTACAAAACCTTTTGGTTTAGTAGAATTAGGTGCTCGTGTTAGAGCTATTTTGAAGCGTCAGAGATTAGTTTCTATCCCAGAGGTAGAAGGTATTAAGTTAGGAGATTTAGTTATTGATCCTCATGGTAGAGAGGTGAAAGTTAAAGGAGAATTAGTTCCTATGACTGCCTTAGAATTTGATTTGCTCTATTGTTTAGCTAGTAAACCAGGTCGTGCTTGGAAACGCTCAGACCTGATTCAAGAAGTCTGGGATTATGAATATGTAGGAGATGAACGAGTTGTTGATGTACATATTGGTCAAATTAGAAAAAAATTAGAGTCTGATACTACTACTATCAAAACTGTTAGAGGTATTGGCTATAAATTTGATGTTGTAGAAGCAAAAGAAAAGGAAAATAACTAAAGCCAAAAATGAAAATGTAATTAATTATTTGAGAATTAAACCTAGTAGAGAGCAAACTAGATTATTTAATTATTTTTTAAACTTAAAATTTAGACTGAATATTTCTTTCAAGAAAAAATTAGATGCTTTTTAACAAAATATGGGTACAACATTTGATCGATTATTTATTTTTTATGTATTTTTTATGAAAATTAGCTAAAATTTTATCAACCTAATTATTAATTATTATTATTCCGGAAGGAAGTGAAGGCGGTAATTTAAAAGCAATTTCCCTAATTTTGATAATTTTCTCCCTTCTATCTAGATAGAGTCTGGTTAAATAGTTGTCATTAGCGACCAATGGGAAGGAATTTCTACAAATTTGGGATTGCTTCCTTCCAGTTCATTCCAGTCCCCATGACTTTATTAAATAATGAAGGTTTAAAGCCGACCCGAATAATTAATAATTTCCTCGCGTATGTCTCTTGAGATAGTCTCCGCTCAATCATTAATGCTCCGGCGAGCGATAATTATTAATTGTTAATTGTTAATTGTTCAGGAGAGGTAATTATTAATTAGGGCTTGCTGATTAACTCTAAAAGCCTTTATTTGTAAAAGCTTTAGCCTTTTTCATAATAAAAAAGTACAAGCTTTTTGCTCCTCAAAGCTGAAAATGTCAGGGTTTTGACCAGACCCTGGTTGAAAAATCTCAGACTATTGTTCCTCCTATATTGTCTGTAATCCCCGTTTATTCTGGCTCCTCGAGGTCGCCCTACCGACGGCTCTCCTACCTGACTCGGTGACTCCTACCCCCACAAAAAAACTTTTTCAGCAAACCCTAATTATTAATTGTGGAAAGTAAGTAATTATCCAGATTTTATATTAGTGACCGAGAATCAAATTCAAGTTTCAGGCAGGATTAAAACTCTTCGATTTGTGGGCTATAAAATTGACGTTTTATAGAGCATAGGAAAAGGAAATACCAATAAAGTTTTAGAGCTACAATTTTTCCTAAAATTTCCTCTTCCTATAAATCTCCAATCAGATTGACTTCTCACCCGACTAAAGTACGGGTGATTCTAAGCAGTTGTTCCGAATCGGTTGAAAAACACGATTCTTCACGGCTACTAGCTGTCACTAGACTTAATTAATCTTTCGAGTGGTGGTAGTCAAAAAACACCTACAGACTCAAATATGCTGACAAAAATGCCACATACATCGCCCTTACTTTTGTTTCACTTTCAGAGTAGTTTTACTCACTTAAGAGCGATAAATCCCTATCCTTGCTGCCTGTTTGTCACCTGCCTTAGTCTTGGTAGAACGATGCTACTAGTTTCTTCCCGACAGGAGTTTCACCCCTACAAGCATTGAGTCTGTGGGACAAACCTTATTCCTACTCGTATTCATTGGTATTATCCCACGTTTTGGGATACTTGGGAATAAATTCCCACAACTTGTTTTCATCCAAGGGCTAAAGTCGCTTGGCTTTCAACTGCACGTTTTTTTTTGTAATGTTTAATCAGTTACTAGTGGACAGATGTACGCAAACTTTGAGAAATCTTAGCAGCTATCTCTGTAGCTTGACGCACACAATCTCCCAAAGCTACACCACCAATATAATTACTACACAAATACAGACCCGGTAAAGATTTTAACCCACTATTAATCTGCTCTAACCTATACTTATGGCCTAAATTATACTGAGGAATCGCACGAGACCACAAATGCACAGCCAAAACTTTTGGTAGGGGCACATCCTGTTTTAATAAAGTGCTACAGAGGTCAAGATGTACCTGTCCAACAATTTTTTCATTATCTAACTCAGCAATTCCTGGGTCTGTTGCTCCCCCAATAAAATTAGTAAAAATTTGCCATCCTTGAGGCGCTCTGCCAGGAAATAGGGTAGAAGACCAAATAGTACCTAGAGTACGAATACCTTGACCTCTGGGAATTAGATTTCCAAAGCCATCTATTTTTACCTTGACAGAAGAAACCGGATATGCCAAAACGACACAGGCAACAGGCGGATAATAAAACTCATTTAAAGCCGAAGTAACTTCCCGCTGCAAAGGTTTAAATAACTCTGCACAGACATAAGCAGGAGTTGTTAGGGCAATAGTCCGAGTTTCTATTTGTTGTGGGCCGTCAGGAGTAGAAAACTCAGCAATATAAGTTTGGTGTTGAGTCGGATGAATACTCGTCAGATGCCATTTTAGCTTCATAGCTTCTCCCAGATGAGTGGTGATCGCTTTTGGCAATGTTTGTAGGCCACCTCGGAAAGACCCCAATTCTCCAGGTCGTGTTTTAGGAATATTAGGATCGGGAGCCAGTTTTGATTTACGATTTTTCTTTGCAGACATCAAAGCACCAGCCAAAAGCCCACCTCCTGTTTCAACTATCCGAGCAACTTTAGCAAAAGCAGCCGTGGCACTCAGTTGATGAGGATCTCCTGCATAAACTCCAGAAACAAAAGGTTCGACCAGTCGCTGCATTACTTCCTGGCCAAGATGTCTTTGGAAAAACTGGGATACAGTTTCCTCACCCCCTTGCTCAGATAGATGAGCGCCCATAAGAGGAGGCACAAAACCTAAAGCCCCAACCATGGCTCGTAACTTTCCAGAATCACTCAGTAACTTGGACTGCAACATAGCAGTAGGGCTCATTGGCACTGGCAGTAACTGACCATTCCAATAAACATAACGAGGTAGTTTGCGATCGGCAAAGATAAAATCTTGCTTTAGGCCCACATCTACAGCTAACTTTAACAGTTCGGGTGTGGGAGAAAAACTATTAGGCCCTTCTTCCCAAAGAAAATCTTCTGTGGTTACTGTGGTTATATTACCCCCTACTCGGTCTTGGCTTTCAGCAACCAAAATTTTTAAGGGTGAATTATTACTTGTTTTTTTGAGTGCATGAGCTAAAGTGAGACCGCTAATACCTGCACCCACTACTAATACATCTAAAACTTCAGTCATTTTTATACAAAACTTATGTGAAAGTCGCGTGTTTTTCAACTAGGGATGAAAACGAACTGTAGATTTTCATCTACCTTGATCTTTTGAGCTTATAATACCATTTGGAGAAAAGATTTTTACAAGTGAATTTTATATTAAGTCGGCTTGATTAGTTAGGAACGTAAATTAAATAAGACCAGAATTTTCTGGTTTAGGCTGTGGAAACCTCTTGAACGTAATTAATTCTTTCCAGTTTTAATTTTTTATCATTCCTGATTAAGTAGGTGAGCTTCAATAATTTATAATTGAGCGTGAATAATTGATAATTACCTCTTGAACAATTGACAATGGATAATGGATAATTATTTCTGCAGCAATTATTAATTATTCGGGAAAGCTTTCAACCTCGATCTATTAATTATCAATTATTCTCCGAGGCTTTAAACCAGATTAATTATAAATTGTCAATTGTCAATTATCCATTGGTAATTAAACCTAACTATGTCCGAAGTGTTTGCGGTAGCATTCCGATAGGAAAGCTTTGCGAAGCGCAAATGGAAAGGAGTGGAAGGTTTGCGGAGCATGACCTAGTTCAACAATTAATAATTAATAATTATCGCTCGCCGGAGCATTAATAATTGATCGGAGACTATCTCAAGAGACATACGCGAGGAAATTATTAATTATTCGGGTCGGGTTTAAACCTTAATTATTCGGTAAGCAATTGAGATTTTTTCAGGGATTTTAAAGTTCAGTTCCATATTTACCAATTATTTATACCCATCTAATTATAGCAATTCCCCAAAATAATACTATACTTATTCAACACTTCAGTTATTAAGTAATATCAAGTCTCATTGAACAACCATAATAAACTTTGCTTCTGGGAAACTGTAGTGACGTTGTATGCAACCTCACTACATTATGGTTAATTAATGTGACTTGATCTAATAAGTAAGATTCAGCAATATTTTTAATAATTATAGGCATGAAGTAAAGATATCTTATTCCAATTATCACGCATTAATGCTATACTTCGGCAAAACTTCAACAGTCAAGTAATTAGCAAGATTCAAAATTGGTTTTTGACAATTATTCAGTAAGTCAGTTTAGTTCAGCAATTAACAATTAATAATTAATAATTACCCCTTCTTAAAAGAAGGAGATTCACACTTAAGGATTTTTTTTGATTTTATCCCCTTAAAAGGGTCGGCTTTAATCCTGAATTGTTTAATTATTAATTATTAACTATTAATTATTCGGTAATTTCTACATTTACCTCTCTCTCCACCACCTCAATTCCCCACACTTCTCTACCCAATCGGATGTAGCAACAATTTTGAGATTTGGTATTATATAAAATCAACTTATACAGTAATCGCAAAATTACTTCCTCTTAATACAAATGTTCTATTAGACATCTGGTGAAAAATAAATAAGTTGTGAGATAATCATAAAAAATGTAATTTTGACAGCCAATTATCACCAGTATACTCGAACATATTCACAATCATCCACAAGAAACAGAACGTTTATTAGGTATCAAGTATGAACAATTAGAAAAGTTATTAAAACAAGCTGAAAAAATCTACAATAATAAACAAGAACTACTAGAGTCAAAAAAAGTCAGAATTATTTCTCCAGGTGGCGGTAGGCCACCAAAACTATCAATGTCAGAACAAATTATTTTAACATTAACTTATTTAAGACATTTAACAACATTTCAATTACTAGGAATTCAATTTGGAGTGAGTGAAACTACTGCCAATGATACCTTGAATTATTGGTGGCCAATCATTGGGAATTTGTTACCACAAAGTCTATTGGAACAGGTAAAAAAAAACAAAGTGACTATGAAAGCGTAGCTCCTCTGTCAGAGGCATTTGTCAAAGAAATATTAACAGAATTTGAATTAATTGTAGATAGCTATGAGCAGCCTATAGAAAGACCTGTACATTATGAAAAACAGAAAGAATATTACTCTGGCAAGAAGAAAAGTCATACAAAAAAGCGAGTGCTTAATTCGCCGTCGCACCGCTTCTTTCTTCTAACTCCTGTACGGGTAATTCATGAATTACCCCTACTGACTCCTGTACGGGTAATTCATGAATTACCCCTACTGACTCCTGACTCCTCAGCGATACGATAACTAATTATTCGGATTCTATATTATTCCTTATTTCCCTACTCCCTACTCCCAAGAAGATATAGCACGCGCCGAAGCCGCAAGTGGAGCGTGGCGGTCAAGATTCAGTATTATTTGATGTATCACCCGCAGCAGTGGGTCAAAACTTTCTTTATTCTTGGTCTCCTACTCTCCTACACCTCACTCCCATCCCAGTTTCCAAAGTTTAATAGTTTTATCAAAACTACCACTAGCTAAAATATTACCATCAGGACTAAATGCAACAGAGCTAACCCACCGAGAATGTCCTCTAATAGTGCGTAAAAGCTTACCTGTTTCTAAATGCCAAATTTTTACAGTATGGTCATTACTCCCACTGGCTAAAGTTTGACCATCAGGGCTAATAACCACAGAATTAATATCATTAGAATGACCGCGTAAAGTTTGCAAAAGCTTGCCTGTTTCTAACTGCCAAATTTTAATAGTTTTATCGCTACTGCCACTTGCTATTTTTTTTCCATCAGGGCTAACAATAACAGATAAAACTCTGCCATTATGACCGACTAAGGTATCAATTTCTTCCCCAGTTTCCAGATTCCAGGTTTTGATATTATTGTGACTTCCAGTAACTAAATTTTTCCCGTCTGGGCTAATAGTAACTGCATAAATACTGTCAGAATGCCCGCGGAAAGTATGAAGCATTTTACCAGTAGGTATATGCCAAAATTTAATCGAATCATCGCTACTGCCACTGACTAATTTTTCTCCATCGGGACTAATGGCAATTGAAGACACGCGCATAAAATGACTTTGTAAAGTTTGTTCTGTTTGTGTTTCTAACTGCCAAACTTTAATTTTGCCGTCATAACTGCCACTAGCTAATATCTCTCCATCTCGACTGAGAGCAATAGAAATTACATCATTTGTATGACCTTTTATTATTCCTAATTCTTCTCCTGTTTCTAGCTGCCAAACTTTTATTGTACCATCGCCATTACCACAGACTAAAATCTGCCCATCCTGACTAATAACTACAGAATAAACTCTTTCTGAATCTGTATTTAAAGTTTCTTCTAAGGAGACACCATTAGGCAAACTCAGCATCAAATATTTAGGTTCTATCCGAAAATAACCAATAAAATGACTGCCTCCTATTCCTAAAATTAAAATTATTCCACCTACTATAAATTTTTCCTTGTGTTGACGAAAAATTTCATCTAAATCATAATTTTTGATTTGGTTTTGCTGAATTTCTAGGGAAATTAACTGAGGATTTAATTTTTTTTGTAAATGAGTATAAATTTTAGCTGCACCAAATCCTAAAAGTAAAATTACACTACCTAATAATAATTTACTGTTGAATGGATTAAATTTATTTTTAATTATCGTTGAATCTAACTCTACTTTCTCTGCTTTAATTTTGGCTAATTTATGGAGCAGCGTCTGAGTAGTTTCTGACTCTTTTGGTGACATTAATTCATCAATAAAGTCTGCCAATTTTACGGAAATATTGGGGGCAGCATCTCTCCAGTTTAATTTATGAGAGTCAGAATTTAGAAACACAGAGGGAGGTTGTTTAGTGAGCAGATAGACAAAGGTATATCCTAGGGAAAAAAAATCCGATCGGGCTGGCTGTTGTTCTAGGGTGAAATTAATTAATGTTAGTTGCCCATTTGAACGGAGAATGATATTACTTGGTTGAATATTTTGATAAAAAAATAGTTTTTTATGTAATAACTCTAAAATTTCTATTAGTTGAATTAACCATTTAATTGCTAATTCTTGATTTAGAGATTGATAATTTTTGTCTAGCCACTGTTGTAGATTTTCTCCGGGGATTTTTTCTAAGATTAAACAGTGGAGTTTTTCATCGCTATTCCGAGGCGAAAAGGTGAAATAATCGCCCGGTTTGACTAGGGGAATGCCTGGATGATTAAGTTGGGCTAATACTTTTGCTTGTTCTTGAAAATTGGAGATAATTTTCTCATTATTTAGATGCAAAACTTTCAAAATTGCAGTAGTTCCGTCACCTTTTACTTCGTAAGTGACTCCCCATTTATTTTTGCCAAGTTTTTTGATGGCTTGATATCGACCTTCAATTAATAGTTTAGAGCCACATTTTTCGCAAAATAAAGGGGAATTGTGGTTTTCTGCTTGGGAGCAATTAGGATTAATACAGTAGCTCATAATAACTGTTTTTTTCTGATGATAACTAGGAATTATAACTGAAAATTCTTCATTGATAATTATTAATTAGTAATTGTCAAAAATAATTAAGGAAACTTAAGATTACCTTTCTGCCATTGAGCGATCGCCTCAGTTGCCTTTTGAGCATCTACAGGTTTAGAAAATAAGTATCCCTGACCAGACTCACAGCCAAAAGCACGCAGTTTTTCCCACTGTGTTTTTGTTTCTACCCCCTCAGCAACTAAATCCATACCCAAGGTGTGAGCTAAAGTAATGATGGTTTTAACAACTGCCGTATCTTCTTTTGGAGCATCAAGACGAATAACAAAAGATCGATCTATTTTTAAAGTATCTACAGGTAATTCTTGCAAGCGACTTAAGCTAGAGTAACCTGTGCCAAAATCATCAATGCACAATCGAATACCACAAGCCTTCAAACGCTCCCACATTCCAGAAATTTTCATCTGAGCAGTTAACAGACTACTCTCGGTGATTTCTAACTTCAGATGGGCTCGCTCCAAATGCCTTTGTGCTAATATCCTCTCTAGATTTGGCAACAAATCTTCTCGCATGAGTTGGATAGGAGATAGGTTAACGTTTAGTGTGAGATGGGAAAGATGATGAAGTTGTAGTTGCCATTCCTCTAATTGCGCGATCGCCGTTTCAAATATCCACCACCCTAACTCATGAATCAACCCTGTTTCCTCTGCGACTGGAATAAAAAGCGCAGGGGAAACTAAACCGCGTTCAGGATGCTGCCAACGTACTAATGCTTCAAATCCAGCTAACTCGCCAGTTTTCAATGAAACTATGGGCTGATAATATAAGCAAAACTCTTGTTTTTCTATAGCTATTCGCAATTCTCTTTCAATTTGCAATCGCCATAAAGCTTGCTGCTGCATCTGGGAAGTAAGAATTTTATAGCAACCCCTACCAGCTTGCTTGGCGCTATACATGGCTAAATCTGCACCGCTAAGTATATCCACCGGCTCTTGTGCACCCATATCGCTCGGAAAAATACCAATGCTGGCATTGAGGTGGTATTCATAGTTTCCCCATTCAAATGGTTTTTGGAATTGATTTAACACAGCTTGAGCTTTAGTGCGAGCAATGCTCATATCTTGAATCCCTTCTAACACAATCACAAATTCATCTCCTCCCAATCGCACAATTCGATTGGGCATAGTTATACTAGTTTGAAGTCTTTGAGCCACCTTTTTTAGGAGTTGATCTCCGATAGTATGTCCAAGACTATCATTAATCACTTTGAAATTATCAAGGTCGATAAACATGACTGCATAGCGGAAATTTGGATCTTCCTTTGCCTTTTGAATCAGATTTTGTAGTTGGTTGACTAGCCAATTACGATTAGGGAGACCTGTAAGCACATCATAACAAGCGATATATTCTAATTGATGTTTTTGTTCGACTAATTCTTGATAAGCTTGTCGTAATTCTTTAATCGCATTTTTTAACTCTTTTGTGCGTGCGGAAACTTTTTGTTCTAACTCTTGATTAAGTTTTTGTAAGGAAACTTCTGCATTTCGTCGTTCAATAATTTCCTCTTGCAAATCCTCAGTCAAATGAAATAGACGTAAATGCAGTTGAATTCGAGCCAATATTTCCTCTTCGTTAAAAGGTTTGGTAATATAGTCTACTGCCCCCAATTGTAAACCTTTGATTTTATCAACCGAATCACTCAAGGCACTCATAAAAATTATTGGGATTTGAGATATTTTAGGATTTGATTTAATCCGAGTACAAGTTTCAAATCCATCTATTCCGGGCATCATTATATCTAAAAGAATTAGTTGAGGAGGCTCTCTTTCTATTTTTTTTATGGCACTTTCCCCATCTTGAGCAATGCGGACTTCATATCCTTTGGTATCAAGCACATTAAATAATAATCCTAAATTTTCTGAATTATCATCAATGAGTAAAATTTTATCTTTGCTTTGAGATAGTTTTGCCATAACTAATTTTTTCAGAAGTTGTTCTACTACTTGAGATATTTCCTTTGATTTAATTTCCCCAATATGATTGAAAAAATTCTTATAGTGACTATTGTACTGTTGTAACTGAATTGCTGATTGCTAAATTAGTTGAATTTATCTTCTTTAATATATAGTAGGAAAGGCCACAATAATTTTCCTTGGGTGATATTCTGGTGTTTGACCCATCATTCAGAATTATTTCTCTGCCATTCATTACTGGCATAACTTAATCTATAATAGCTAAGTCTGGTTGATATTGAGTAAATTTTCCTAGGCCGAGTAGAAGATTTTTGAGGCAATAGAAATCTCCAGAAAAGGTTCTCAAAAGCTTACGCCAAGGTTGCCAAATCACTATTTTTTGAGCTGATAGTAAGCTAAAGGTATATTCAGTTGGTATTAATGATAAAACTCAACCATAGGCTTCATAAAATCCTCTGCGACGACGAGAATTATTTTCTGGTCCATTGTCTTGATTAATAACCAATGTCTTAATCTGGGGAAATGGCTCACTTTGTCGTTCCCAAAAATCCGTCAATACATCAACTCAACAATGAAGTCACTCATTATAGCGCTACGCGCAAGTCAGAAGTCAGAAGTAATCAATGAAGTGAGTTTTCGGTGTCGAAATGCTCCGCAAACATAATTTAGTAACGTCCGCGCCCTTTGCAACGACTGCTATAACTGCAAAGCTACTCCCTATCGGAAACCACTATGTTTAGGCTCAAAGTTATATTTCGAGGCAAATTGCGACGACGAAAATTTGATAAATCTTGCAGTGGAATTATTCCTACTGCCGTGACACTCAAATAGTTCATTATTGTAGGGTGCGCCATTACGGTTAAAATATAAGCTGTCAAAGGTATTTAACAATCCATCCTTCGGCACCATTTTAGCTGTGTCGCTCCACTACAGTGTGCCACGCTTAACCGCATGATTCAACATTGTCAACCTAAAAGCTACAAAGTAAATATCTATAGTGCTACGCATTAAGGTTATACCAAGTTCAAAAAGTAACGCTACTCACCTTACCTCCTGACTACTGTACGGGCTATTTCCTCCGGAATGCTCCGCAAACGCGAATTGCCCGTACGGCTACTGACTACTAATCACCTGAGTAGCTCAACTACATGAAATTGGTATTAGTGGTACTTAAACATTTGAGGGTCAACAAATGCCTGAAAGTCAGTTCTCATATAAAACCCCTAAAAAAGGCAGGTCTAAAACCCACCCTGCGCTGTAAGCTTTGAATTAAAAAGCGATCGCTTACCTGAAATCATTGAGAAAATAATTACTTATTCTCATCTGGAAAACGAATAATATCATCTTCCCCAAGATATTCCCCATTCTGAATTTCAATCATTACTAAAGGAATTACTCCTGGATTTTCTAGACGATGAGGTGTATTTGCCGGAACATAAGTTGATTGTTTTTGCAGCAGTAATTTTTCTTTGCCCTCACACAGAACTTTGGCGGTACCCGACACAACAATCCAATGTTCACTACGATGATAGTGCATCTGTGTGCTCATATGATGTTTGGGTTTCACTTCTATGCGATTAATTCTATAACGGGAACCTTCTTCCAAGATAGTTACAGTACCCCATGGCGGTGTTCTTGTAAGATTTTCCGCTGTATCTAATACTGTAGCTTCGGAATCTAAAACAGGGGTTGAAGGCTGCTGATTATTGTTTGTTTGAGTCATAATTTTGTCTAGATGGAAATATCTACTTTAATATTTTATCTGCTTCTATGATGTCGGTCTATCACCCACCGCCTCAAGTCTATTCTACCACCTCCGACCTAATGATTAAGAGCGATCGCCCTCGGAAACCACCCCACTATTTTCCCATATTCCGCTTCATCCGTTTTAACTCCTCATCTGTTTCCCAACTTTTGAACTGTTCCTCCAATGGGTCTGATAAATTACCAAAATCATAGGAACTACTTTTATTCCAGCCATCAGTTTCCCAGCGTCTTTCATTTTTCGTAGTATAACGGGTAGCCTCGGCTTGAACAGCCTTTGCTTTTACCTCTTGACGGCGTTGTTTAATCTGATGATAAAGTTCTTTCGCCTTTTCAATGCGCTGTTTACATCCTTGCATTTGCCCCCACTGTTGATTACCCTGTCGCAAACAAGAAGCTTCTCTTTCCTGGGCTGCCTGCACTAAATCAGAACGATTAGCTGTTTGTGCTTTTTCAACTCGGTTATGCCAACGCTTGACTTCTTGCGCTGTCGAGAGAATATCTTGCTCTAATTTTTTCTCTTGGCGCTTGAGTTGAGCAATCAGACGTAGAGTGTCTTCTTCTTGTTTGCGTAGTTGCTCTTCAAGTGCCTGTAATTCTAAATGAGGGTTACTCTGTAGAAACTCTTCGAGTCTGGTTTCAAGAAATTGGCTGAAATCTTCAAATAAACCCATAGGTCAAGATTAAATAACAAATTAGGGATTTGGCAGTAAGTGGGGAATATTATTTTTAACTTATGGTAGTTAAAGCTGCTAATAGTTTAGTGCTAAAACCTATAACTAAAATTGTTGCCCCACAAAAACAGAACGAACTTCACCATTACGGCGAATCACAGCTTCCTGGTTTGCCACATTGACAAGAGTCCAACCACTATTACCAATACCCTCACCCACATATATCCGACGGGCTACCCCATCAATTTCAAATAAAGCCGCAGAACGTTCGCCTAACTCCAAGATACCCACTAGAGTGTTAATAGGGCTTTGAACTTCACTAGCTGCTACTGTTTCTACCCCTGGCATTTCTTGTGCTGGAGGTGGAGGTAATGTTACTGGTTCTGTTTCTGCTTTGGCTTCGGGTTTAGATTCGGCTGTAGTTTCTGCTTTGGCTTCGGGTTTAGATTCGGCTGTGGTTTCTGGTTTAGCTTCTGGTTTAGATTCGGCTGTGGTTTCTGGTTTTGATTCGGCTTTTGCTTTTGCTGTAGTTTCTGGTTTAGCTTCCGGTTTTGATTCGGCTGTGGTTTCTTGTTTAGCCTCTGCTTTAGGCACTATTTTTGTTGCTTCCGACTTTTCTTCAACCTTCTTAGCAGCCTCTGTGGAAGCATTAGATGCAGATGCTGCTGATGGCTTTGGGGAAGATTCGGTAGATGTAGGTGCTGCTGCTACCGCAGAAGACATAATAGGAGAAAGCTGAGGCATTACTACTACTGTAGTCTCAGGAATCGTTACAGGTTCTTTTGCCACTTGTGCTTCCATCAAATCTACAAGTCGGTTGAGCGGTAAAATTAGACTAGAATTTGGGGATGGGTTAGCCGGTACTGGCACTGTTGGCAAATTGTTACTAGAGGGAGCTGGTGGTATACCGGGAATTTGTTGTTGTTTCTGAGTTGCTTCTTTTTCTGAAATCATATTCAGTGCTCGCTCTATATAATTAGCAAAATTTGCATCTGCTGCTACTTTCGGACTTAATGTTTCTGCCGCTTCATTTGGCTTTTCTACATAACCTAAATAACCCAAAATCTTCTGAAGTCCACCCCTAGTTGCCAACCACAAAGAAAGAGTAACTAATATAGATGCAAAAGCTGCCCCTAAAAGCAATTTATCTAATGACTGATTTGGTTTTTTTACCTCTTGTATCTTTGCTAATTTTGCCTTTTCTTCTTTCTCAGTGTCTAGAGCCTCAGTCTTCTTTTGAGGTACCACTATTTGAGGCACTTTAATTTGTGTCAAAGCAACCATTTCTGGTCTATCTGCTTGAGTTGGTAAGCGAGTACCACCATCTAATACTCGATCGATATCATGGAACAAGTCTTCCATCAAATTGTCAGCCAAATTGTCTACCGAAATAGGTTTTTTCAACCTCGAATTTTCTGAGTTTTCTGTGATTCTTTGGTTGGTTGTCATAATTGTTTTTTTACTCCCTATCCTCAAAAATTTTTGGTTGAAGAATTTGTTTGATTTTTATTGAATACTTTAGTTTACCCAGATTATGTAGTAACTGTGTCTCAGATCGAAATAATTATAGACATTTTAATTATAGTTTGCACTACATAACTTTATTATAATTATTTACATATCATTATTCTCGGTTTTTGTCAACCATGATTTGACTTGAGAGAGACAGAATTCCAGATTTTCTAGTAGCAGTGTTGGCTGCTGAGAAGTGCAATCTCGGAATCTTTGTGAGCCTTGAAGTCTGGTTAGAGTTTAGGTGTTAGGAGAAAGGGGTTTTTTCAATCTCCATTCACCAGTTAGCAACAAAAAAACACTGAAAAATCAAGTTTTTTGCTACTGTTTAACCCAATGGCTGACATCTAATACAAATTACAGCAGTTTTCGACTTGATGAGGTACAGAGTTTTAGGGTATTAGGGAACACCGGAGCTGTGAATAGAGAAGAGAGATTGGGATTAAGCTGTACCTCATATACTTGAAAAGTGCTGTATCTAAAATCTGGCTATACTTATATTTTATATTTCCCTATTCTATCAGTTAGTATGTAATAGAAATATTATTGATTTTTATGGCAGAGTTACTCCTATAATTGTTAATTTTTGAGAAAGCAAGAAAGAAAAACAATGAACTTATATAAGTTACGACTTGCTACTATCTCTGCTACTATCTTAATTGCTCTAGCAATATTATCTTTTATGAAATCTTCCCGTGGTGAACAAAGAAATTATGCCTTATATTTTGATGGAGTAGATGACTATATTGAAGTTACTAATACTAATGTAATTAACCAGATTGGTAGTAGAAATTTTACATTTTCAGCACTGGTTTTAGCTCTAGAAAGTGAACAAGTAAGTCATCCTCAAATTATGTCTAATCGCCTTACTGAAAAAATCGGATTTCTATTTGGATTTCATAGTCGTTGGAGAGGGAGTGAAAACAAGATACCTTTTGTTCAACTTGATAGTACAAATTGGATTGACTATCCAAACCAGCCTAACTTATTAAATGGAGAATGGCACCACTTTGTTGCTCGTAGACGAGGGAATAATCTCACATATTTTGCTAATGGAGAACTCTTTGCATCTTTTACCAGAGGTAGACTTGTAGACAACAATATTGCCTCCGAGCAACCCCTCTTAATTGGTTGGGATAAAGTCAATTCATCTCAAACACATTTCAAAGGAAAAATTGATGAATTAAGTATTTGGAATCGGGCATTAAGTGATGCCGAAATACAATCTCAAATGCTTTATTCTCTTCAAGGTAATGAACCAGGTCTGATTAGTTATTGGTCTTTTGATGAAGGGTCTGGTAATCTTGTTATGGATAAGTCAGGTAATGATAATCATGGAACTATTTTTGGGGCTGTTTGGACAACTAAATAGGTCGATAAAACTAGATAGAATCTTAATTTATATCCAATAGTTAGTGGATTAAGGCGGATAGCAATACAATTATATATATAAATTTGTGTAATTCCCCCCAATTCCCCGTAAAAAAGGTTAAATTTTTAAACCTTTTATCAACTAAACATTAACAGAAGTTAATTTATCCTGCCGATATTTCACCTCTAGATAAATTAACAAAGCTCAGTAGGGTGTGTTAGCGAAGCGTAACGCACCGCCTTTTCCATAATGTCCGGTGCGTTACGATGGATTGTTGAATTACTTTTAGATTTTGAATTTTACCCGTAAATACGCACCCTACTAAACTAAGATTTTAACTCAATATGAAGTTAATTATAGCAGTTAGAGTAGAAACTGCTAATAAATCAGCAGTTTAAAAGTAATCGGCTTTATCGACTTTTCGGAATCTTCTCTGATATAATAGGGTCTAAGCTATCACATATTCTGTTCGGCGAAGGATTTTTCCAGAATCGTAAAGTGATGAAACTCAAAACCAAACAATTTTTAATTGCAGTGGCGAGCGCGCCTATGATACCATCTTTGATACAAACCACACCCCGCGCTAATGCTCAATTTCTTGATGTTAACTGTTCTGCTGAAATTATCGGTAATCAGCGAGGTTCACAGGTTAATATTCGTTCGGGTGCGGGGACGAGATCGCGGGTGATTGACTCGGTAAGCGTGGGTAATCATGTGATTATTCTCAATGAAGGCAATCTCTTAGGAGGCCCATTACCACTGCGTCAGGTGGATACACAAGGCAAAAGTTGGTATACGATCGTCAAAACCCGAGAAGGTAAACCAGCGGGCTTAGTTCCTGCTAGAGACAGAGGGTGGATACGGGAGGACTTTTTGCAGTTGAGTTGTCCTCCCTAAGTTTGTAGGGTGCGTTGCAACGCACCCTACTAGAGAAATTGGTAAATACATCTGTGTAATTCTTTGACACAAAATAAAACAATTAACCGCTTGTTTTTTTGTGAGTATTTTCACATTTCATACTGTTATACTAAACTTACCCATAATAGTCAGTCCATTAGGGTGTGTGAGCACGAGCGTAACACACCGGAAATTAATACTGTAGATGGTGCGTTACATTTCATTAACGCACGCTACAAAAGCTTTGAACTTTTAACTTTCTAAACACTAGCAGAAGTTAACTTATCCTGCCGATATTTCACCTCCAAATAAACCAACAAAGCATTAACATCCGCAGGATTTACCCCACCAATACGAGACGCTTGACCAATAGTTAAAGGTTGAATTTTTGACAACTTTTCCCTGGCTTCCATCGACAAAGTAGCAATTTCAAAATAATCTAAATCAACAGGTAACTTCCGATTTTCCTGGCGACTTATTTGGTCAATTTGATTCTGTTGCCTTTGTAAATAACCAGAATATTTAATATCAATTTCCGCCCCCTCTTTCTCAGCCAACTTCAACTCAAAATTACCCAGATTATACTTTTCTAAATCCACATAATGAAACTTGGGTCGGCGTAACAAATCCGCCAAAGCAATCGAACCCTTAATTTTTTCCTGAGTATCAGCCACAATTTTAATTCCTACCTCATCTCCTTCCTTAACTCGAGTTAAATTTAACCGCTCTTTTTCCGCAGTAATATTAGCTTGCTTACTTTCAAATAACTCCCAACGACGGTCATCAATTAAACCAATTTCTCGACCCAAAGGAGTCAATCTTTGGTCAGCATTATCCGACCGTAAAATCAATCGATATTCCGAACGACTTGTCAACATTCGATAAGGCTCTCGCAAATCTTTTGTACATAAATCGTCAATCAAAGTACCAATATAACTTTGTTCCCGCGGGAAAATAATCATCTCTTGATTTTTGACAAATCTAACAGCATTTATTCCCGCCACAATACCCTGAGCAGCAGCCTCTTCATATCCGGTTGTACCATTAATTTGACCTGCACAAAATAGCCCCTCAACTTTCTTAGTCATCAAAGTCGGATAACATTGAGTCGCAGGTAAATAATCATATTCCACCGCATAAGCAGGTCGCAACATTACACAATTTTCTAAACCAGGCAAACTACGCAACATTTGCAACTGCAATTTCTCCGGCAAACCAGTAGAAAATCCTTGAATATAAAGTTCAGGAATATTCCGACCTTCCGGCTCAATAAATATTTGATGGCTTGCCTTATCAGCAAAGCGCACAATTTTATCCTCAATACTCGGACAATAACGCGGCCCTTTCGCATCCACCCACCCACCATAAACAGGAGACAAATGTAAGTTATCGCGGATGAGTTGATGAGTTTCTGGAGTGGTGCGAGTGAGGTAGCAACACATTTGTTCACGTTCCACCCACACTTCCGGGTCGAAGCTAAACCAGCGGACATTTTCGTCACCTGGTTGGGGTTCGAGGTTGCTATAGTCAACAGACCGTTTGTCAACTCTGGCAGGGGTGCCTGTTTTTAGTCGTCCAGTTTCAAAGCCAAGTTTATTTAGGGTTTCGGTGAGACCGATGGCAGCAAACTCTCCCGCGCGACCCGCAGGCATTGATTTATTGCCTACCCAAATTACTCCGCCGAGAAATGTTCCGGTGGTGAGGATGACAGCTTTGCATTTGAAGGCGACACCGAAGTAGGTTTCTACGCCGATAATTTCATCGTTGTCACCGAGAATTAAATCTGTCACCATGCTTTCGCGAACGCTGAGATTTTCTTGGTTTTCCACGATGCTACGCATGATGGCTGCGTATTCGCGTTTGTCGGTTTGGGCGCGCAAAGCCCAGACGGCAGGCCCGCGCGATGAGTTAAGGACGCGTTTTTGTAGGTAGGTGCGGTCAGCCATTTTACCGATTTCACCGCCTAAAGCATCCACTTCATGGGTGAGTTGAGATTTGGCGGGTGCCCCAACCGCAGGGTTACATGGTTGCCAGGCTATTTTATCTAGGTTGAGAGTGAGTAGTAGGGTGCGACAGCCGAGGCGGGAAGTTGCTAGAGCAGTTTCGCACCCGGAGTGACCTGCGCCTACTACGATGATGTCGTATTCGTCTTGGAAGTCGAAGGTTTTAGTCATAATTAATTTTCCAGTTACAGACATATAAATGATTGTAGCGACTAAAATAAATGTTTTAATTGTTGCAGACTATAGTCTGAAGACGAAATTACCTGAGAATCTTAACATAATCTCTAAATATATTTTCAGATCAAAGTGGTTTTAGCAGAAGCATTTGGAAGGGTTTTGAAGCAAAAACGGGAAGCTTTAAAGTTAAGCCAAGAAGAGCTTAGTTTTGAAGCTGGTTTACATCGGACTTATATTAGTCTTTTGGAGCGTGGTTTAAAATCACCAACTTTAGATGTAATTTTTCGGTTATCGACTGCTTTAAATATTTTTCCTTCTCAGTTTATTGCAGAAGTTGAAAAGTTAATAAATACTACTTCAAGCTAGTAAAAACAATGAAAATCCAGAAAATGGAGACTTTATTAACTTCTCCAGAATTTATAAATGATAGTATTTATTTACAAGCGCGTCAGGACATTGAAGAAGCAATAAAACAAGTTGAATGGCCTGAAGGAAGCGGAAAATTTACTATCTATCCAGAAAGTGGCAAAAAAAGAGGGGAAGGCAATGGTGTTAAACCTATAAAAGTAAATTTTATTGAGTATTTGCAAGCTAGAGGTTGGAGAAAAGAAGTATCTATAAGTGAGAATTTAGGAAATGTAGATGCTGTGTTTACTAAGGTAGGCAAGGTAATAGCTGTGGAGTGGGAAACAGGAAATATTTCCTCAAGTCATCGTTCCATTAATAAAATGGCATTTGCTATTCAAAGACAAGATATTTTAGCTGGATTTTTAATAGTTCCTTGTCGTACTTTAGCAAAGTACCTTACTGATAGAATTGGTAATTTTGAAGAACTAGAACCCTACTTTGATTTTTGGCGAAACTGCACGGTTTGCTATCCAGGTATTTTGAGCATTATTGGCATAGAATATGATGATACAAGTTATGATGTACCTAGAATTCCTAAAGGTACATCTGGAAGAGCAAAAAATTAACCTTCAACATAATCATTATTTTGATGATAATGTAAATTTCCTTCAGTTAACCTCTCAATAATTACATCACAATTTTGTATTTCTACACCAATCCAATTCCGGCTATTTGCTTCACAAACTGCATAAGTTGTACCACTCCCACCAAATGGATCGATAATTAAATCTCCAGGTAAACTAGACATTTGAATAACTCGATCTAACAACTTAGTTGATAGTTGATTAGTCTTTCGCTTTTGACTTTTGAATTTCCAATGACGTACAGGAGGAATATCATTCCAAACATCGGTTAAATTAACACCCAATGGATTCATAGCATGACGATGACCGCCATAATCTTTGATTTCCTTGCCACAATGACGACAAGTTTCTATAGGAGTCCTAATTTTTCTAAATACTTTTGGCTTACCTTTAGAATAATATAAAAGACTGTAGTGACTGGGATAAAGTCTACCAGATATTGGCATTCTAACTTTCAAATTAATAGTTATCCAATGGCGAAAAGTTAAACCACAATTCATCAGGTGAGAGCCTAACAATATATTCCATTTAGGCAAGTTATAAATAAATAAACTACCTCCAGGTTTAAGGATGCGACAACATTCATCTATCCAAGCAAAACACCAACTCAAATATTCACTATCTGCCAGAAAATCATTAGATTTATTGCCATAATCTTTTCCTAAATTAAAAGGCGGGTCGGCAAAAATTACATCAGCAATTTCATCTTTAATATTAGGCAAAACTTTCAGGCAATCTGCTTCTAATAAAACACCTTGATTTGAACTAAAACATGGTTCAATTTTTCCCGCATCCTGAAAGTATTTTTTAAAGGAAAATTTACTCAGGTTATTAAAATCGAAAGAAAGTTGTTTTGCCATTAAGATTATTTGGATATGCAGTACAGCTAATATTTATTTATTATAAATCTGAAACGAGATTTTTATATCTGCCAGAAAATAATAGTTGATATTACGGAGCGATCGCTACTTAATCTAATCACAAAATTAAACAGCGATCGCTTCAACCCAATTCAGAAATATTTGTCTCAAAATATCAATAAAGTCTATATTGCAACCTCTTTATTGTCTGTACCGAAAATTACTCAACTTCTCAAACTTACCCCATCTTTCTTAATAGTCTTCACTCTCCAAAATTATCTATCAAAAATACTACTTTTTCCACTTCATCCAAAACTTCTCACTTATCTTAGTTGTGCTCAAAATTATCTTGACTAATTTCAACTTATTCCAAATCAATATAATTTATTTCCCCTGGTTTAAATTCCTTCGGCACATTCATTACCTCATATTTAGTACCCTTAGAAACCAAAACTTCCCTTTCGCTATACATTGCCGAAAAATCACTGATAGATACACCTGAATGATTATGTTTTACCCGAATTACCACTTGATAATAATGACCTGAATAAGTCTCAGCAATTTTTGAATCGCAAGTAAAGCTCGTCACAGAATCTAACGTATAATCTCCGTGGGGTTTCAACTGTTGAATAAAAGATTTTATCGACTTCTCACTAAAAGACATACCCCGATAAATATTACCATCAGAAGAGGGCACTTTGTGCAGAAAATTGTTAATACTTTTGACGTTTCCTTCGTTTTTTCCTTCTTTCTCTGCCAGTCTAATTTCACGGAAATCTGGAGTAGTAAACCTTTCTCAAGCTGTTAACGATTCTTCCGCCTCGACGGAACTCATTCCACTTAATTGAGAGAGTTTGGTGAGAAGTTTGTTGTTTAAGCCGAGTGCAACATTGTTCATAATAATTAACCTCAACCAAATACTTATTATTATCTCCTAAAATCAATCATAAATTAACACGCCAACTCAAGTATTTTTTTCCTCACCCAATTAATTCGCGATATTCGTCTTTCCACGACATTCTTACCACAGTCGCCAGCAATAATTTAACAACTTTTACAAAAAATGGGCCTTGCTGATTTGAGGTATGAAATTTACCACTAGTGGTAAATTTCAAGCCAAAACAACGCGTGTAAATTATACCTATTTAGTCACCGAAAAACTCCTTTCTACCTACTGACTCCTGACACGGTGACTCCTAACTAAAAAAACGACAGCATTGACAAAGATACCAAATGGGTTATATACTCATTGACAACATTAAAAACCAATCCTATGAATGAATACGATCGCCTCCCATAAGCAACATCTGTACTAACAGCTTTCACTATCCAAACTTGAAATTGCCGCCTAGGTAGTATTTTTGGAGGTTGCTCCAGCAGATAAAACTCGCTTTGCGGGAGCTGCGCTTAATGCCTGCAACACTATTAACTCTTGTAATTCAATATTATCAATACTTTAAGATAAACAATGAAGAGAACTTAAGGATTTATCTGGTTTGACTTCCAGTGGCGGTAGCAACTCAAGAAGATTAAAGCGATCGCCCTTCAACTCCCATAGCCAAAATAGCACTCCCATAGGCAGCATCTGTACTAACAGCTTTCACCATCGGAACTTGCAACAGCCTTCCTCGAATTGCCGTCCAGGTAGTATTTTTAGAGCCGCCTCCAGCAGAGAAAACTCGTTTCACTGGAGCTGCGCTTAATGCCTGCAACATTTTATAGCCCTGTGATTCAATTCGAGCAATACTTTCAAGCAATCCATGAAGAAATAATACAGGATTTTCTGGTCTAGGAGTCAATCGCGGTAATAGCTCCGGGTCATTAATAGGAAAGCGATCGCCCTTCTGTAACAACGGATAATAATCCAAACCACTCTCAGTATCAGCATCTATTTGCCCACTCAAACTTTCCAACTCAGCATCAGTAAAAAACTTCCGCAAAACCGCACCCCCAGTATTAGAAGCGCCACCCACCAACCACAAATCCCCCAAGCGGTGACTATAAATTCCATATTTAGCATCATCAACCCGAGTCCGACTCAACAATTTCAGCACCAAAGTCGAACCCAAAGAAGTTACCGCCTCCCCCGGAGTAGTCGCCCCACTCGCCAGAAAAGCTGCAATACTATCGGTCGTACCTGCACAGACAACACATTCATCAGAAAGACCGAGACTATTAGCAACTTCCGCAGTCACATTCCCCACTACCGCACCCGGAGTTACAACATCCGGCAACCGAATTTTTTCCTTCACCTCAGAACTAACAAAATTTATCAACCACTCCGGGTAAGATAAATTGCCAACATCATAACCCAGTTTCAAAGCATTGTGATAATCACTAACACCCAGATTTCCATGTAGCAAAAATCCCAACCAGTCAGCTTGATGCAGGAAATAATAAATTTCATCTTGCAGTGGCACATTTTTAATTAACCACAAAAGTTTTGCCAAGCTAGAAGTAGCACTCACAACAGGATGGTTTGGTGGAGCAATACTTCTCAACTTATCCATCATTTCCACCCCCCTACTATCGTTATATAAAAGTGCTTCAGTCACAGATATTCCATATTTATCGCACAATAATACAGTTGCCGAAGTACCATCAATAGCGATCACCCGAATCTCCCGTCGCAGCTTCTGAGGAATATCAGAAACCAAACTATATAAAGCCCCGCGCCAAATATCAGTCAACTTATAGTTCGACGTAGTTTCCCAAATATATTCTGTTTGTGCTTGAATTTCTCTATTGGAGTCAATAACAATAGCACGAGCTCCCGAAGTTCCAAAATCAAGCCCTAAATATAGATTCATTCCTTTTCCTTCTATCGATCGTTGAGTTTCCGGGATAAAAACATCAGTTGAAATCTTAATCTAAATATACTTTTTTTCAAGATTTATCAAAGATTAATTATGATTAATTTTTAAGCGATAATTTGCGTTATATACAGACAAATACTCTAATATTGTATAAGGCATTTTAAGTTTCTATTTTTTCTACATATTCCGATATTTTATGAAGGTTAGCATTGTCAAAACTTATCGCTATTTTTAGCTTTGTTTTGGCAAAAGATTTTTCTTAATTTCCTTGAACTAACAACTCTTCTAAAATTATTTCATGTAGACTTTTTAAATGTCGATAGAGAGTTTCACTATTACCTTTTTTGGCAAAATAATTCACTCTTTTTTTATCTGTATTTTCTCAAAGCTCCCATCACATTTATATTAATATTTTGTACCTATACTTTTATTCTTTGGTACACGTTAACTGGAGCTGGAGGCTGACAAAAATGAAGGGTCAACAAACCTTTAAACATATTTACTATAAACGCGCTAGAGGCTTCTCGAAGATTAGCAATAGATGCTTTTCGTACAGCTCTTTCTTTTAGTTCCTTTGATTGGTTAACTGAAAATATGGACCTGTTAGTTCGCGATCAAGAGAGTTGGGGCTATATTAAAGCTCAAAAATTCTCTGAGTCCCAATTAGTATCCTACAAAGGTTTGAGTTTAAAGATGAGAGCCAGGCGGTTTTAACCCCTGGATGAAAAATGAATCACGGAATTTATTCCATCGTATACTACATAAAAATGTAGGATTGTGTTATGATTATACTATGAGTAAATTAACTTTGACACTAAAGTTACCTTTTTATCGCCTTAATGCTTGTAAGGCTGC
>JBARXI010000246.1:0-8144 GCA_049647275.1 Microcoleaceae cyanobacterium | reverse complement strand
ATTTAGCTCTCTGTCTAACTAGATGGGTGTTTACCGAATAATTAAGGTAAAAAGCCTCTTCTTTTAAGAATAAAAGCGGTCGGGGGATGGCGGACCGCGGAGCGGCTCTGCACTCTTCGGGTATCCTCGATGGATGTCCAATCGACCAAGAGAAGTCAACCATTTTCTCATTGGTATCAATCCTCTTCCTTTAAGACAGAGGTAATTATCAATTATTCATTATCAATTATCAATTATTGAATGTATCTAATCATTCTTTTGAAAACCTTGATAGTTGATGAATTTAATTCTCTAATAAATCTCATAATAATTATCTTTTTCAAGCCGATTTTTATGACTTATAGCAATTTCCGAAGTTATGAGGTACAGTTGTTTTTCTTCTTTTCTGTTCCCTGTTCCCAGATCCGGTGTTCCCTGTTCCCTCAAACCTAAAGTTTTGTACCTCATAACAAGGAAAAACGCTGTATATCATTTTACTTGATATGTGTAATTAATTTTGTGTGACTACTTATATGGGTATTCACCAAAATATAGACAGCTTTGAAGAGCTGAAACGAAAGAATATAAAGTATTAAACTTCTGCCTTTTGCTATATCTAATTGATTCTGTTATTTCCTTTTTCTTTTAATTTTTGACTTTTTCTTTTTTGCATATTTCTTTTTAAGTTTTCCCCTCTGTTGAGTCACTTCTGGTGGCGGACCATAATCTCCATCACAGAAATATACTCGCTCTACTATATGTTCGGGTTCTACTTCTATCCACAGACGAGCACCTCCGGCTTGACTTCTATTGGGTTGATGAGGTTGATAGACAATTTGGCAAGGTCCGTTAATTTTCAGGGCGTGGCAATAATCTTTTTTGTCTCCCACTTTTACAGCAACTGCGGGATGAGAAGTTCCATTGTCTCGGTTATAGTCAATCGTCTTTCGTAGAACATGAACAACAGTCTTGGCTTTGCGTTGAAGTTTATTCCAAGTACCGCTTGGACCACGACGACCTGGTGTAATCTCTGGCATTCCGCGATGGTTGAGAGGAATCTTCCAAAGTCTTTTGACTTTTTCAGCTCCTATAACACGGTCTTGATTTAAGAGTGCTCTTAATCTACCTGTGGAAATATTGAGTAGAAAAGCTGCTTGTGTTGTAGTTACGGTGGAGGTAGTCATTAAGTGCAACGTTATAGTTTTGATCTACTAACTAACATATACAAATATAATTTTTATAATAAAGCATCATCAAGCAAAAAGAGGCAAGAAAAAGAAAATAACATTTTAACTTTCTGGAAAAGTATTGGATTTTATAGAGAGAGGCGATCGATCCTTTTAATTCATACCAATTAGATAGAATAATTTTATAAAACTTGGGGCATTCCTAATCGAGAACATATAAGTAAGTAAATTAGTATGACCAATACTAAAACACAGATGTACTACTTGTGGTTATATTTAAGTGAACGCGAACAAATACCGACAGTAACAGCTAAGAGTACTATTAGTGTCGAAGGTTCTGGCACATCTGTAGGCGCTTTCTTGAATTCGGTTGATTTATTCAGATTTTCTTCTTACCCAGACTGACTTTAAAGCATTTGGCCGCCTGGGAAAAAGTTTAACTACCATTAGGAGTTCCGAGAGTGGCATATCTATAGGCGCTTTCTTGAATTCGGTTGATTTATTCAGATTTTCTCCTAACCCAGACTGACTTTAAAGCATTTCGTCGCCTGGGAAAAAGTTTAACTACCATTAGGAGTTCCGAGAGTGATAGAAGAGGGATAATACAGCGTGTTTCAGGTTGATGAAGTACAGTAACAACAATTTGTAAACCAGTTTTAAAAATGCTGAGGATTTATCAAATTAAGGAGTGTAACTCATTTACTTGCAATCTAAGGTAGAGGGAAGAATGCAGCGGGAGCTGAAGCTCAAGCGAAGGAACAAGGTTGGAAAGTATCAGGTTTTTTATATAGCAATCAGGAATGATTCATGAGAAAAAACTATAGACTGAAGACTGATAGCTTTTCGAGGCAGAATATAACTTAATTGATTGTCTACTTAGCTTCTCACATATGATTCCTGATTGCTATAACCCTCTTCTGTCACTTTCCGAAAACTCTTGTAATTTCTAAATTCTAGAGCTTTTGTATATCAGGCGATTGCCTGCTTTTTTCTTCCTAGAAATTCCAGATAGCCGTTAAATTGCTAAAATTCGATTATCAAACTTTGTATTTCTTGTTATAGCTCCTTTCGGTGGAAGTTCAAATAATAGAAAAAACCGGAGAGTGACAGAAGAGGGATACAGCGTGTTTCTGGTTTATGAGGTACAGTAACAACAATTTGTAAACCAGTTTTAAAAATGCTGGGGGTTTATCAAATTCAGGAGTGTACCTCATTTACTTGCAATCTAAGGTAGAGAGAAGAATGCAGCGGGAGCTGAAGCTCAAGCGAAGGAACAAGGTTGGAAAGTATCAGGTTTTTTATAACTCAGGAATGAGGATTTGATTATCCACACAAGTTGAATTGCCTAATTTCGCTATAGCTATAACTATAATGTGAGTCACCAAAAAAAATTATGTACTTTATTTAATTCTCATTCCTAATTATCCGGAATTGATATTAGTTGCAATCTTCAGTATTAACTTAATCTGGCGACTAATCCCTCTGATCCTTTTCTATAAGTATGATGATAATTTTGACAATTATTTGTTTAAACTAAAGCTTTTAATAAAGTCTGTAGTTTTAGTTGAACTTCTGCTAATTCTTTGTCTGGTTCTGAACCAGCAACTATACCAGCACCAGCATAAAGTCTAGCCCGATCGCCATCTATTAAAGCTGACCTAATACCTACGGCAAATTCTCCATTTCCTAGATAATCTATCCAACCGATAGGGGCAGCATAAACTGAGCGGTCAAAGGTCTCAAAGTTGTGTATTTGTTGTTGGGCAATATCTCTAGGAACTCCTGCAACTGCTGGGGTGGGATGGAGTTCTGCTAATATTTCTAACAAATGAATATTCTGGGAAATTTCTGCTGTGATCGGTGTCCATAAATGTTGAATATTCGACAGTTGTAGTAGATGGGGTTGAGATGAATAATTTGGTTTTAATCCTAAATCATGGAGGCGTTTAACAATAAAGTCAATCACAAATTGATGTTCTCGTAAATCTTTTTCACTGCATAGTAAATTATTGGCTAGTTTGGCATCTTGACTAGGGGTTTTACTTCTAGGTGCTGAACCTGCTAGAGCGTCGGTAACTAATTGATTATTATGAATACTAATTAAGCGTTCTGGACTTGCTCCAATGAAGTTTTGACCGTTACCATTACTGGTGGAAAATACATAGCAGTCTGGATAGATAAATCGTAAGTTATTTAAGGAATTAATTAAGTTAAAGGGAGTTTGAGAATATATATCTATGGCGTGGGCTAAAACAATTTTTTCAAGAGAATTTGAGTTGATTAGGTCTAAGGCTGAAGCTACTGATTTTTTAAACTCTTGTAAATGATTGACGTTGATTTTCCGCAGCTTTTTGTGAGGGTTAGTTAAATTTGATAAAGGAGTATAATTTATCTGGGTGATTTGCTGGAATTTTTGCCAAATTGTTTGGGAGATATTTTCAATATTTATGGCGGTACTAATAACTGTATTAATTACAAGTATATTGTGATGATTTTTTTGAGTAATTTGCCAGCGTGGTAGAAATATTGTTGCAGGAGGAAAGTGAGGATTTATAGATAATTTTTGCTGGTGATGACCATTTTGATGAAAGCTATTTATATTAGCTTGGCAATCTTTTTCAAAGAAGGTAAAGCTACAAAAAAAGTGAGGACCAGAAAATGGTAAATGTGTAGTACCTAGAGAAATTGTACTATCAAGACATGACTGGATAAAATATTGAGCTTGCGAGAAACGATTCCCACTTGTAGCGGTGAAGTGGGTGGCGGAGTCTATGGCAGCGATCGCCAAGTTATTTTTGTGGATATTTGCTTCTGGGATAGTTTGTTTTTCTAAGTAAAAATGTAATTGATGTGGTTCACAAATTTCTCGTAATACTGTTAAAGGGTCTACTGGTAATATTTCTAGAGAAATACTAATTATTTGTGCCTGCATCTTGTCTGTTAATGTGTGCTGACAATTTAACAGAAATTGATGCAGGTCTTGGTAAGTTTGAAATAGATTAACAGGAGTTGGTATTACAGGCATGAAAATAAGAGTAGCAAATTTTCACTGAACAAGAGAAAGTGATTAATTAAGCTGTCCAATTCTTTTTTATGGCCATTTTTATCCCCTAATACCAATTGACTTTGAGAAAGCTAAAAATAGCAGACAATGGAGATAAGGGAGACTAGATAGACAAGGAAGAGTGGGATTTTTGGCAATAGGTTAGTGAATTGGTCTTCAATTCAAATATGACCTTTTTTGATATCCCTTTTGTGACGATAGGGGATAGAGGATTATTCAGGCAAGTAGCAAGGCCAAATAAAGTCAAATGTTAAGAAAAAATAAATTAGATTATTTTTTGTTAAGATTTCCCAATCATAGCGAAATTTAAGTGTTAGAAGTCCAGATATGAGGTAGGAATTAATTTCAAATCCCGCCTCATATCTGTTAATTTTTCCTGGTCATATTTTCCAGAGTTTTATATTTAATAATGCTCATAGCACTCCTATTTACGTTGTGTAAAAAATATCCGGCAAAAAAGTAACAGGGAACAGGTAATAAGGAACAGGGCTAAGAGTTTAAGACTTTTTATTTAATTCATTTTTACATATCATTTAGGATTGCTATCTCCTAAATAGGTCGTGGTAAAACTCCATAGTGAAAAAGCTTGGGAAATCAAAAATTAGACCTTCAGCAAAAAACTTAAATAGTCACTTTACTACTTGAAAAGAGCGAGATTAAGTCAGAGAATTTTCTCAGAAAACTTTTGGCTTGTCGCCAAATATCTTCTACTGGGTTTTGTTTCTCCTTCGAAGACGCTTTAGGGAACAGGAGCATGGTAGTCTAAAGAAGATACAAGTTACTAACCATTCATCTTCCAAGCAATTGAGATTTATTTCCCCACAGCAACTCAAACAATTCCTGTGAACTATGAGCGCTTCAAATAAATCTCTATTACATGAACCTTCAATTGTTTTAGGAGCAAACAAATTTTTTCCTCTTAAAGCAGTAATCCAACTTACCCTTTCTGTTTTTTTACCTGATTTTAGAGCATAGCACCTTTCTCAAGCGCGTACTATAGCCGTAGGGATAATCCTCTTGGTTGTTAATACCAGCTTCATCTATATAAACTATGTGTTTTTTTTCGATTTTAGCTAATTTTTTCATAAATTCTAATCTTTTTTCTTCATTTCTTTCTCGGTATCCATAAGTTGGTCTTGAGTGCCTCTTACATTCCGTTCGCGTAGCGTTTCTGAAGGAAACGGAGACCGACCAATTAGGCACTCGCTTTTGTTGCGACTAATCCCAAATCTTTTACAAGCATCACTTACTTACATTTTGCCATTGTTAAATTATCTCCCCACTTTTGAGCTATTTGCTTTTGGGTTTTCTGAGAATTTTTTAAGATAAATTATTTCAATTTATTGTCATCCTTGATTTTTCTTTTTGGACCAGTATTTGAAGGAGTAATTGGGCGAAAATCTCCGATTTCAGCTTCTCTCTTAAGCCATAAATCTAAAGTATTACGACTAATTTTAAATATCATGGCCACAGTAGTTTTCTTTTTTCCTCTTTAAGGTGCATCAATTGCTTTTTTTTGTAAATCATAGCTATAGGGTGCAGGCATAGTTTTTCATATCAGTCGAATTAATTAGTAATAATTATATGTCCTAACTAATTAACGTAGTGCTATATATAACCCATTTGGTATTTATGGGGTGCAATTGCCGTTTTTGGACTTTCTGCCATTGAAGACCGAGGAGCATCCTCAGGAGATAGACAGAAGCAACAGAAGCAATAGGGGAAAAAGCTTGAAAATACTGACTATACGGACCACACCTCCCACACTCCCAAACGGACCATTCTCCCCACTCTCTTTTTAAATAGATTAAATAGGTCTCAAATGGGTTCTATATAACCCAATACGGTTCAGATTGCTAGTCTAAAGCTCCATAGTAAGTCTGTCTACTTTCTGAGTTTTTGATCGGAATTTATATAGTGATATCTTTTCTTCCCCAGCCATAACCTCAAATATCTACCCACAGCAGATCACATGAATATGTATGATGATCTTTAGTCAGTGTGGCTCGGTTTTTCAGTCAGGATTCTAGCTATGACGATGGAGCTACACAACTATTTCCAAAAATCAAAATTAACTCTACAATCAATATGACAATTCAAATAGTAAATAAATCTGACAATAAATTATGGTTAGCTGCCATAAAACCACCAATGTATAGTGTGGCAATTATGCCGATTTTGGTAGGAAGTGCAATAGCTATATCGGAAAAAGGTTTCATTGATTGGTTGGTTTTTTCGACATTTATCATATCAGCAATTTTGATTTTAGCTTGGGAAAATATTAGTAACGATGTGTTTGATTCGGAGACTGGTATTGATAAAAATAAACATCATTCTTTGGTAAATTTGACCGGAAATAAATCTTTGATTTTTTGGTTGGGTAATCTGTGTTTGTCTTTAGGTATTTTGGGGATTTTAGCAATTAGTTGGTGGCAGCAAGATTTAACTGTAATTGGATTAATTTTATTATGTTGTTTTTTGGGATATCTTTATCAGGGGCCTCCTTTTAGATTAGGATATCAAGGCTTAGGAGAAATTCTCTGTTTTTTTGCTTTTGGTCCGTTGTCAATTTCTGCTGCTTATTATAGTCAGACTAAAGCTTGGTCAATTACGAGTTTGACTGCCTCAATAATCATTGGAATTACTACAAGTATCATTCTCTTTTGTTCCCACTTTCATCAGGTAGAAGATGATTTAACAGCAGGGAAGCGATCGCCTATTGTGAGAATGGGAACTAAAGTTGGTTCTCAACTATTAAATTGGTCTTGTGGGATTGTTTTTCTGTTGATTTCTATTTGTGTAGGTTTAGGATTTTTTCCAGTTTTGACTCTGTTAAGTTTTGGTAGTTTACCATTTGCGATTCATTTATGTCGCCATGTTGGCAATTATCACGACCAACCAGAAAAAGTTAGTAACTGTAAATTCATTGCAGTTTATTTACATTTTTTTAGTGGATTACTCTTTGGCTTAGGATTTGTTCTCTAAATCTGAAAATATTAGGGATAACTAAATTTTGCTTATCCCTCAAACAGTAAATTTCTAGGTAGCTTAACAATATGTTATAGTTTGTAAAGTAGGAAAATCTATATCTATCAAAAGGAGTATTTAAGGTATGGTGAATAAAGTTGAAAAAAGTGAAAAAGAGTGGCAAGAGCAACTTACATTAGAACAGTTTCGCGTAACTAGAAAAAAGGGAACAGAGAGACCATTTACAGGAGAATATCACGACAATAAAGAAAAAGGAATTTATCAATGTGTTTGTTGTGGTACTGACTTATTTAGTTCTGAAGAAAAATATGATTCTGGTACAGGTTGGCCTAGTTATTGGGCACCGATGAATCCAGAAAATGTCAAAGAAGAAAGTGACTGGAGTTTATTTATGCGGAGAACAGAAATTCTCTGCAATAATTGTGATGCTCATCTTGGTCATGTTTTTAATGATGGCCCCCAACCAACTGGATTGCGTTATTGTTTGAATTCTGCTGCGCTGAAGTTTGTTAAGTCTGAGTAATTGACATCCTCTCCGGCCTAAAGGCACGGAGAAACAAAACCGAACCTTAGTTCCTCGGCGGGTTGACGTTTTGCTGGCGCAAAGCTCCGCTAACACTGGGTGCTGCAAGCTTGGCGCTAGTCTTACGCTTCCCTCCACGTCCGTTTTGAGTCTCCGTTAGCGCAGCTCCTCTGTAGGAGGCATGTCCTCCGGCGACTAATATATTTATAGCTGCGTTTTCATCACGATCATGTTTAGTTTCACAGTTGAGACATTCCCATTCTCTAATTGAGAGGTCTAATTTTCCGACTCGAAAACGGCAACATGAACACATTTTGGTAGTAGGTCGAAAACGACTAATGACTCTAAAATCACGATCCTTTTTTTCTGCTTTTCCTTCTAATAGGGTACGGAATTGTCTCCA
>JBARXI010000245.1:0-10279 GCA_049647275.1 Microcoleaceae cyanobacterium | reverse complement strand
ACAATATTTGCTCTCAAAAGCTATGCTCGTTTTCAGCCTACGGGAAAAAGGCAGTTGGTACAAATCGTTAATGGCCTAGAAACTGTACTCGAAATTTATCATAATCAACTCAAACAAAATATCGATGTAGTTAGAGACTATCAGGAGATTCCAGAGATTTGGGGATATGCCGACGAACTAATTCAGGTGTGGACAAATCTAATTCACAACGCAATTCAAGCCATGGAAGCAGGAGGAACACTCACAATTGCCACCCATCAACAGGAAAATAGCATTCAGGTGAGTATTAAGGACACCGGAGCCGGGATACCGCAACAAGTGCAGTCCAAAATCTTTGATGCCTTTTTCACCACCAAATCAGCAGGTGAGGGGAGTGGTTTAGGACTCCATATTTGTCAGAAAATTATTGACAAACATCAGGGAACTATGAAGGTAGACAGTGAAGCAGGATGTACTATATTCTGTATAGAGTTACCTATCGGCTCCCCTTAAATTTTTAATCTGTGGAGTAAAAATTAAATATGTCTGATACAGCAATTCTCTGTGTAGATGATGAAATGCCTATTCTCAAGGCTCTCAAGGAACAACTTCAACGCTGCTTCGGCAACAAGTATATTTATGAGGTTGCCCAAAGTGCTGAAGAAGCCTGGACTGTCATTGATGAGTTGGAAGAGGATGATATTAAAATTCTGGCCATTGTTTCTGATTGGCTGATGCCTAATGTTAAAGGTGATGTATTTTTAGCCCAAGTCCACCAACGCTTTCCAAAAATCGTCACCGTGATGCTGACTGGACAAGCGGACGAAGCTGCCATTGAGCGGGCTAGACAACAAGCCAATCTTTATGCTTGCGTCCATAAACCATGGACAGAGGAAGAATTGCAGCAAATTATTAGTACAGCTTTGAGTCAGTAAGCTGTTGATCATTTAGTTTGGAAAAGAGCATATTATTTAACAAGGCTAAAATGAAAATTTAAACCCACGATAGCTTTAGAAGATGAAAGCAGCAATTATTTGTGTTGATGATGAGTGGACAATTCTCAGAACTTTGGGAGAACAACTCAAGCGTCATTTTGGTAAAGAATATGAAATTGAGTTAGCCAATAGTGGTGCAGAGGCGCTTTTAATCTGTGCGGAATTGACAGCAGAAGGCTTAGAAATTCCTCTGGTAATTTCCGATCAACGAATGCAGCGGATGGATGGGGATACTTTATTGATTCAACTGCACAAGCTTTATCCCAAAATGTTAAAAATTATGTTGACTGGGCAAGCTGATGCTGATTCGGTTGGGAATGTTGTCAATGATGCAGCCTTATACCGCTACATCCGTAAACCTTGGGATGAAACCGATCTAATTCTGACGGTTATTAAAGCTTTGCGAAGCTTCGAGCGAGAACAACAACTTGCTTACCAAAATGCTCTGCTCAAGGAAATTAATGCTAAGTTACAAAGTTCTTTATCATTACTCTTAGCGACTTTAGAAGCAACAGCCGATGGAATTATTGTCCTAGACTGTGTGGGAAAAGTAGTCAGTTTTAATCAAAAGTTTGCTCAGATTTGGAATTTGCCCACCTCAACCTCAACGGATGATAGCCAAAAGCTAGTTGATTTAATCTTAGAAGCTTTGATAGAGAAAGATGCGATCGCTTTTCAAAAATTGCTCGTGCAAGAGAATATTAAACAACTGGGTTTATTAAAGTTAAACAATGGCAGTATTGTTGAGTATTATTTGCAGCCCCAAAGATTATCCGGCAAAATTGTCGGTCAAGTCTGGAGTTTTCGGGATGTAACTGAGGAAAAGCAAACAGAAGAAACTTTCAAACATCAAGCATTGCATGATAGTCTGACTAACCTCCCGAATCGAGCTTTATTCGATCTGAGACTTTCGGAAGCTCTAACTCATGCGGATCATCACTCAGAAATTATGGCAATAATGTTTCTCGATTTAGATCGGTTTAAGGAAGTTAATGATACATTAGGTCACTCAGCCGGAGATATCTTGTTAAAGAATGTTACTCAGCGTCTTGTCAACTGTCTGAGGGATGTCGATCTGATTGCCCGTTGGGGAGGAGATGAATTTGCCATCGTCTTACCGCAAATTCACTGTCGAGAAAACGCGAGTGAGATTGCTAAGAGATTGATTGAATCCCTGCAACCCAAATTTATCCTCGAAGGTCATAGTCTCAACGTCACTGCGAGCATTGGTATTGCCGTCTATCCTCACGATGGTTTAGATAGTGAGACATTGCTTCGGAGTGCCGATAAAGCATTGTACCAGGCAAAAAAATCTGGGCGCAACAATTATTCGAGTTTAGAGCAACCTACCAAAAAGCAAGCTTGAGAGCAATGTTTTTTTTGTGCGGGTTTCAGTGGCTTAGTTACTCTCTGTTAATAGACCTCTCCTCCAAAAGAGGGAGTAGGGAGTAGGGAGTAGGGGGAAATAATTGATACTTTGTGCCCGATAATTGATTTTATTTTTGATTATTGGAGATGCCTAATAGTGGTGCATCCGCAACTATTTCTAGCCCTACTGACTTAAGAATGTCTTGCCATTGAATTAGAAAAGTTGAATTATTTGGGTCAGACTGACGTAGTATTGCTAGGGAGTCGAGAGTTTCGTGCCAAATACCTGCTTCGGCATAAACTTTTGGATGATTATTGGGTTTTGTTATTTGTAACTCTTGAGTTAGGGTGGGGGTAGCTTCTATTCTTTGTATCCAGCCAGATATGAATAAGTCATCAGAGTGATCGAAAGGATCTAATAATATAGATACATACCATTGATATTTTTTGCCAATTGCTAATGGTGGGATACTCCCATCATCAGGCAGGTTAATCTTAATAATACTGCTGGTATCGGGAAGTTTAAGTTTCGTGAAGTAGAGAATATTGCCTGCTTTATCTAATAACCCAAATTCTACTCTATAAACATCATAATTACATTTATCTTTTAATACTTCTGATGCTGGAAAATATACAAAAAATTTCGGATACTCAGCCAAAGTTAACCCAATATTAGTTTCTGGTATCAAAGCAATAGGTCCATCTTCACATTTACGTCTGTTTCTAAATATTATTGTATTTCTTGTATCCCCCTTTTCCTTAATATCCGGCGTGCGGAACTTAATATTTTGTGCTATTAGTTCCGGTGACAATATTTTAATTTCAGCATTGACAGCAGTTACTAAAAATATTGGAGTTAATAAAGCTACAGTAGCTAGAATAGTGAGATGAAATTTTAATTCCATTACCTTTAATTATCCTTTGGGATTTAGATTTTAATAATTTAACTAAAAGTATTTTTTATAATTTATCAAATTTATAAAGGTTGCAAGAGCAATTTATGTTTGTGGAGCATTCCGGAGGAAATTGCCCTTACTTGAACTGAAACGATCGGTAGCCTCTTTACCGAATAATTAAGGTTCAAAGCCTCTCCTTTAAAAGAGAGAAAAGAAAAAATTTTCTTTTTAGTCAATCCTATTCTTTTCAGTAATTATTAATTATTAATTGTTGAACGTACGAACTAAACTTTAGAAAATCGTGACAATTAAATGCTTGATATTAGGATTAACCAATTCAGGCTGTACGGCACAGGGCAGTATTCTATTCCTAGGTCATGCCACGCAAACGACAGTAAAAGTCCCACTATAATTTAGTCTTTTCTTGCCTTCATATCTGTAGCAAAATTTTCATAAGGTCGCAATGATGTTATTTCTAAAGTTACATATTGCCGTTCTTAGAAACCTACAATAATCCGTAAAATCTACAATTATCTGTTCTATTCTTGCTTCAACCTGGCAACGTCGGCGTTATCCAGTCCACAAGCTGTCACGGTCGAACTGACCGCCATTGCTAGATTCAAACTAGCAATGGCGGTCTCTATCACAACTGAAACCACAGTCTTCACAGTTGAATACACGCTCTGATCAAAGCAGAGATTCCTTAACAGTTCCACAGTTAGAACAAGTTTTAGAGCTAGGAAACCATCTATCTACAACAATTAGTTCAGAACTATATAACTCACACTTGTACTCTAACTGTCTACGGAACTCATAAAAACCCATATCACCAACAGCCTTAGCTAGCTTGTGATTTGACATCATACCTGATACATTTAGGTCTTCAATTACAACCTGGCTGTGGTTTTTAGCCAAGTAAGTAGTTAGTTTATGTAATGTATCTTTGCGAATATTAGCTATCGTTTTGTGTAAATGAGCTATCTTAAGTTGAGCTTTTTTCCAATTATTCTTCAACTTGACTTTATGTCGGTTCAAATATTGTAACCGGGAGAGTTTAGCCTCTAATTTACGGTAAGATTTAGCTCCGGGAAACACTTCACCTGTTGATAATGTTGCTAAAGTTTTTACTCCTAAATCTACACCAACAACATCTACTGACTTATGTGTAATTTGAGGTATGGTTTCTACTTTGAAACTGACAAACCATCTATCTGCTTTTCTAGTAATAGTTACAGACTTAGGAGTAATATTGTCCGGCAATATTTCGTATGTTTTAATCCATCCAATTTTTGGTAGTTTAATCTGATTAAAACTTACTGTGATTGAACCATCAAGAGTCAAGCCATCATCCCTACCTTTTTTCTTAAATTTAGGCTGACCAGACACTTGGGCAAAGCAACGTTTCCAAGCTTGTGATAAATATCTCAAAGCATATTGAGGAGCGCACTTAGACACTTCATAATACCAGCAGTTTTTTGGTTTAACCATTGCTACCAAAAGCTTATGTAGGTCAATTGCAGTAGGAAATTTAATCTTACTATCAGGATTATTTGAATTGTGATTAAGGATGTTTTTAGTTAACCACAAACCCCAATTATAAGCATGACGGGCTACACCTGCGTGTTTGGCCAGTAAGGTTTTTTGCTGATTATTTGGGTGTAATTCAGTTTTGAATCCAAGTAGCATAAAATAGATAATTGGCGATTATTATAGATAATACCAGATTATAGACAACAGTTAAAAACCCTAATTTTTTCATAATTGGTAAATCCAACATGATTTGATCGAGTTGATCGGGAGACTCTACATTAACAATAGCTATTACTCTACGGGTTCCCACACACTTCCACAAATTAACTATAATTCCTGCTTTCTTGGCATCCATTGCAGCATGTGCTTCTTCGCTCCAAATACTGAATAATTCCTTTTGGCTCATAGTACCAGGATATTCTAGTCGAAAGTCTATGTGATACAGCATATATACCTTACTTTTTACAATACATAAAATCTGTTTTTAATCCTATCATATTAAATCCGGTGGGATTTGTATTATTTAGTATTAAGGAATAACACTTGCTAATTTAGGAGGTAAACAGCTACTTGCCCTTTACTAAAGAAAGCTAATAAAAAATGTTAAAAATTATCAACTTTATCCAGATATACTACCAAATTGATAAATGTTTGCTACAAATACTTTGGTTATTTATAGTAGTCAGTAGTCAATAGTCAGTAGTCACCTAGATTGAGCTATTATTATCATTTTTAGCCTGAAATAATTCCATTCTCTCCAATATATATCTGACTTAAACCATTTTAGTTAACCCAATTATTTATAAAATTCTTTTTTTTAATTGGTATACCACAAGCTTACATCTATAGAAATGAGTAACAAACTTTGGAGAACAGGTAGTAGATTAACACTGATTAAATAGAGATACTTTTTTTCTGCTTTGCCGGTTGCTATAGCGGTTCTCATCCTTTATGAGGTAAAGTATTTTTTCTTTTTCCTATGCCCTGTTGACTATTCCCTATTGCCTGTTGCTTGTTGCTTGTTGCCTAAAATCCAAAATTTCTGTATTTCACCAATTTAAGAATTGCTATATTTCCTGCTTGACATAAAAACTTACTCTAATCATTCTACTACGCAAAATCGGACCGAGGCAAACTAATATTATTCATTCTATAGTAAGAATTAAATCTATAAAAAACTAAAAATGACTGAACTAAGACAGAATTTAATCACCAGAGATTGGGTAATTATTGCTACAGAAAGAGCAAAAAGACCAAACCATTTTACTAATACCCAAAAACCACAAATTGTCATCCCATCATATCAGCAAGATTGTCCATTTTGTCTAGGAAATGAACATCTTACAGGACCAGAATCATTTCGCCTCAAAGATGATAATAGTTGGAGAGTTAGAGCAGTACCTAACAAATACCCAGCTCTAACTCCAACAGGTGAAAAAATTAGAAAAGTAGATAAAAATTTCCGTTCAATGTCAGGAGTTGGATTCCATGAAGTAATTATCGAACACCCGCACCATGATGTCACAACTGCTCTTCTAGATATTAAAGATATAGTCAATATTTTCAGAGTTTATCGACTGCGATATTCACAAATTAAACAAGATAAACGGATTCAAATTATCCTAATTTTTAAGAATCATGGTAAAGGTGCAGGTACATCATTAGAACATCCCCACTCTCAATTGGCAGCTACACCAATTGTACCTTATCAATTAAGGATTCGGACTCAGGAAGCAATCCGATATTTTGATGATACTGGAGAATGTTTATTTTGCCGAACTTTAGCAGATGAATTAGCTGCTAAAGAGAGAATAATTTATGCTAGCGAACATTTTGTTTCATTTATTCCTTATGCTGCACTTTCACCATTTCATACTTGGATTTTCCCCAGTCGTCATTCATCATCTTTTGATAAAATTACTGAGTCAGAAATGCTGGATTTAGCTGATAACTTAAAAACAGTTTTAGGGAAACTTTATTATGGCTTAAATAATCCAGATTACAATTATATAGTTCGTTCCATTCCTACAGACGAACAACGTACAGATTATTTTCATTGGTATTTAGCAATTATTCCTAGAGTTTCCCTTACCGCAGGATTTGAAATGGGAAGTGGAATGTATATTAATACTACTTTGCCAGAAGAAAGTGCTGATTTTTTGCGTTCCGTGGAGATTCCGGTTAGTAGACGTTTCAAAGAAGTAGGAAACCAGAAACAGAAGTAGATTAAAAAGTAAGGAAAAAAGATTTGATTTTTACTTTGACAATAGGTGTAGTTAAGAAAGGCGTAGAAATAATTTTTTTTAAGTTGTTCTGATAATGACTGATGAACCTGAGTATGATAATCTATCTGAAATAAAATTTGGCTAAAGGAATCTGAAAATGACAAAATTACGAGTAGGTTTATTATTTGGTGGATGTTCCGGGGAACATGAAGTATCCCTTAATTCTGCAAAAGCGATCGCTACTGCTTTAACTAAGGGTGAAAATACAGATAAATACGAATTAATGCCAATTTATATTCAAAAAGATGGTCGTTGGCAACCAAGGAATTTTTCCCAACAAGTGCTGGAGTCTGGCAACCTACAATCATCCACACTGACAGATGGAAATCTCAATGATAATTCCGATGCTCAAACGAGCACATCCCTAACTCACCAAATCCCTTCAAGTCTCTGGCAAACTCCCCCCCAAGCAGCTCAGGTAGATGTCTGGTTTCCAGTGCTTCATGGCCCCAATGGGGAAGATGGCACCGTGCAGGGTCTACTGAAGTTAATGCAAGTTCCGTTTGTGGGGTCTGGGGTTTTAGGTTCGGCAATGGGTATGGATAAAATTGCGATGAAAATGGCTTTTGACCATGCAGGGTTGCCTCAAGTCAAGTATCAGACAGTGACGCGATCGCAGATTTGGTCTAATCCTTGTGTCTTCCCCAAGTTGTGCGATGATATTGAGGCGGCTTTAGGATATCCTTGTTTTGTTAAACCTGCCAATTTAGGCTCCTCAGTTGGTATTGCCAAAGTGCGGTCGCGTTCGGAATTGGAAGCTGCTTTGGATAATGCTGCTAGTTATGACCGTCGAATTATCGTTGAAGCTGGTGTGGAAGCGAGAGAGTTGGAATGTGCGGTGTTAGGAAATGATTTGCCGAAAGCTTCTGTGGTGGGAGAGATTACTTTTGAGAGTGATTTTTATGATTATGAAACCAAGTATACAGAAGGAAAAGCTGACTTATTTATTCCAGCGCGAGTCAGTGAGGCGATCGCCTCTCAAATTCAAGAAATGGCAACCCAGGCATTTTTAGCAGTGGATGCTGCGGGTTTAGCGAGGGTTGACTTTTTTTATGTGGAGAAAACCGGAGAAGTTTTGATTAATGAAATTAATACGATGCCTGGTTTTACTGCGACGAGTATGTATCCCCAACTTTGGCAAGCTAGTGGAATTCCTTTTTCTGAATTAGTAGATTGTTTAATTCAGTTAGCTTTAGAAAGACATTCCCAATAATTAACATTTTGATGTAGGTTGGGTAGAGCGAAAGCAAAACCCAACATTTATCTTTAAATATCTTTCTCAGTTAGCGTAGGGTGCGTTAGACAGCTACAATCTACTCTGTGAAAGGATTTAATAATCTGTCATCACGCACCATTTTAGATGTGTCGGTCTAGTATGTTGGGTTGTAGCTTGCTGCCACGAAGTGGTGCGACAGCAAAACCCAACAGTAGAACTACAGATTTGGTTATACTTCTTATTCAGCAGGTACAGGAATTTCCTCTGGAAACTTGTTTTGTCCAACAAAGCCAAGAAATAGACTAATTTTTTGTGCTCATCGTAAATCTAACTTTCTCTACCCCTTCAATCATCTCTAAGGCAAATTGTGCTGAAGTAAATGAAGTAAATGTGTCCTTTGGTAATGTACTTTCAATATCTTTTTTAAATTGAACGATATTGATCGTTCTTGTATTTTGATCTTTCCAAGGAATCGGATCAACCTTGGGTTCAATTTGTTGACCGTTTTGGTTTTTTAATTCTTTGTAAAAGGTTTCCCCTTCATCATCTGAGTCTAATCCAAAATGCAAAGTTTCCGGTTTTTGGTGAATGTCTACTGTTTTTACTTCTCCTTTAAATAAGCAAATCAAGACATTGGCTGAAAGGCGATCCATTCGTAGCAAGGGTAGTTTATCTTTGTCAGGAATAGCATTATCATTATCAACTGCCTTGTCATAACCATCAACGAGTAAACCAGGCCAACCTGCTACTACATCTGAACGCAATAAAATGCCAGTTAATTTTTTGTGAGGGTTTGCTGCTGGACTTTCCGGATGGCTACTATCATGGGCATGATCTGATGTGGTGACTCGTCCAATACTAAATGCCCCATCTAACAAGCATTCTACCCACAATGGATCAACCCAGAAGAAACGAATTGATTCTACGGGTAACATCTGTTCGTCGGGGACTAAGTAATTAAAGGGTACGCCCTTGAGAAGACTTAAGTTGGTAAACCAAGATGCGATCGCATCAGGGACTTCAATATTGGGCAAATTATGGAAGGGTAAATGACTATCAATGGCTGCTTCAACACATTTAAGTGCCTGTTTGTGACTGCGTTTCCAGTGGTAGAGACTGATGGAGAAATTTTTACTTTGTAAAGCCAACAACCGCCCTAATTCCCAAGCAGCCGCATAGGAAATATCGAACATACCGTTTTTGGGATTATAGCGCACTAGCTCATCGGCGGCACGGATGGGTAAGGTAATGTTATCGGTAGGATTATTTCCGGTGATTAACGGGCTATGATACCAAGAAAACGTTTTACCTCCCTGTCGTAAGAAATGGGGTAGGGGAAGGTAGCCCATTGATAAGTATTTTTCCGCTTCGGTATTATCAACCTTGGGTAATCTTAGGATACTGGTTTCTCGGTTAATATGAGTCAGTAATCCTTTAAAGCTTTGTTTCTCATCTACACAGGCGAACCGCCAATTTTTCAGGCTTACTAAACGAATATAATCATTATTCCCTGCATCTTGAAAGTTAAAGCCACTATCTTTATAACGTCCTTCTATAGAAACAAGATGGACGGTGCTGATACTGCCTTTTTTGGGGAGTCTGTTACCGATAATGACAGCTAGTTCATCTCCGACTAATTTTCCTTCGTTATCTGTTCCTTGGCGTACATGAGCGAGGTATTCTAAATCTTCTTTGGTAGGTAATATTTTTTTTAATAACGATTGTTCAACATCAATTACAGTTACTTTATCGTTTTTGTGTTGTCCACTTTCTAGTGCTAATTGTGGAAATTTAACACCATTATTTGCGAAATTTTGTAATTCTCTAACAGTAATCACTTTGGGAGTTCTTGATTGGTCTAAAATGGAATTAACTTGGCTCTCTAATCCATCAAAATCACCTTCTAATTTACTGTTGCTAGCAGTAGTAGTAATGCGTGCTTTAGTAGAATTTATGGATTTTAGCCAGTCAATTTCTAATAAATGCTCCCAAACCTGATCGCCACTCGGC
>JBARXI010000244.1:0-2733 GCA_049647275.1 Microcoleaceae cyanobacterium | reverse complement strand
CGCGTATTTCTTCAACATACTTTGCTGCCATATCCTCAACTTTTGCTAAAGGTGAAGATTTACCATCTAAACCTAAAGGTTGTATTCCATAGAAAGGTTGATCTGAACCAATTTCTTTAGCAAGTTCTTGATAGTACAGAACATCTCCAAAACCACCATGAACAGCAAAAAATGGTGTCTTTTCAGGACTACCTACTTGAATTGGTAATAACAAAGATTGTTGAGTATTTTGCTGTTTTTGGTCAATTAATTGAGCTAATTTTTCTACTGTCGGTGCTTTTAAAAGTATGGAAAGAGGAAAACTCTTATTAAACTTCTCTTCAATTTGACTAAATAAACGTACTGCAACTAAAGAGTTACCACCTACATCAAAGAAGTTATCATAAATACCGACTCGATCTATATTGAATAACTTTTTCCAGAAATCAGCAAGCTCTTGCTCAGTTTTATTGCGTGGTGATACATAGGTTTGTTGAAGGTTACGGGAATCCTGTTTTTGTGATTCTATTATCTGAATAATTTGCTCGGCACTATATAATTCATTGGCAATTCGACTTAACTGAATAGATTTAGATTGATTATCTACAGAGAAATTTGTATCTTTTAAAGATGAGGTTGTTTGCTGATTTTTTTCTCCATTATTTTTACTTATTGCTGGCTTGTAAGTCAGTTCTTTTACAAAATATGTGGGAAAATGATAAATAAATCCATCATTTTCAGGTTGAGCAAATTTCTCTCCTACATTATTAATGAAATTCAAAAGAGGCTCATTTTTAGCAGAAGGACTATAAGCAAAATCTACAAAATCTAATTGATTTTCATCGGCAATTTTTCCTAACTCAGCTAACATTTGATATTCCACACCTCGCCCTAAAACACGGCAGCTTAGTAGAAAAGTATCAACAATCAAATAATTTTCTTTTAGCTGAAAAATTATCACACCAACTAAACCATAATCACCAAAACGATCTTTGACCTCAACAGTTAAACATTCGTAGTTTTGAGATTGACAAAGTGTCTTAATTTCTGTTTCTGAACGCCTGATAGTTGTAGCATTAAACTGATTAGTACGTTGTGTTAATTGAGATACCCTAGCTAACTGAGATGGCTGCATTTTAGTAATATTAACGTTGAGGTCAAGTTTATCTAAAAATTCTTGGAAACTTAAAGAACTTGAACGTAAACTTTCTCGTTCAATATTTTGTTTGTATAATTCAGTTCTCTTTTTATCTTCTTTTGTTGTTTTGAGGCGATCAAACCCCCAAACATGATTTAGAAATCTGGGAATATCTTCACTATTTTCTGGCACTTGTAATGTGAGAACTTGTGGACAATTAAGTTGAACTTCTGAACATTCAATCGGATTATCATCTATAAAAATAAAACTATCCAAACCTAAATTCAGTTCGGCAGCTAGGGATTTAATATTTTCAGATTTAGGTTGCCAGTTAATTCGCGAGGAAACAATATGTTCTAGCTTTAATGGCATTTCTGGGCGTTTTTCAAATACCTCTATGACATCAGCTTCCACATTTTTACTACATAAACATATCAATATTCCTGCTTCATATTGGGCTACCATAAATTCTTGTAAAGTTTTCCATGGTCCATCAATTTTAATACCCATTGCCCCATCTTCACCACAAACACCTTGCCAAAGAGTTCGATCGCAATCTAATACAATTACTTTGTAAGGTGGATTTTTGAGAGTATATATTTTACGACTGATGAGAGTTCCCAAAGAAGTATAAAATAAATTCGTAAAGGGAATATGACCTAGTTTATCCCCACTAGAATCATAATAATTTTCAACAGGATAAGTTTTAAGTATTTCCGAGCTTTTTATCAGATAAACACTACTTAGATAATTAATTTCTGACTCTAATAAATTCTCCATTTCTTGAAATAAATTCAGAGACTCAGCACTAGCAGCTACCAGAGGTGAGCCTGGACAAACAATTATTAAGTAAGGAGTTGAAGAGTTTTCTGCTGCTGACTTCAGAGCAGTAATTAAATCTTGAGTAGTTTGTCTAATTTTGTCAGGATTAAGCTGAGAAATTTGAGTTTTTTCTTCTGATTTATCTTCAAACCGTTGCCAATCTTCAAACCTAACTAAAATTACATTAATTCCCTGATGATTATTAGCAAATAAGCTATTAGGATCGAGTAATTGTTGAAATACTTGATTGTATGCTGCAAATTCTACTTGAGAATTTATACTGAGTTCTTGCAGCCAAAAATTCAAAGATTCTTCTATCAGCTCTGCTGTAAATGTAGCTGCGAGCGCTATTTTAGGTTGATCAGTTTCCTTAACTTTAGATAATTCTAACCGATCGGATACAGCTTGTATATCTTTAGCATCTAGTTGATTTAAAATCAGAGGATTAATGCTTTCTGATTGTAGTTTGTCTAATCCTGTCCATAAATCTTTAACTACTTCTACAGAATTTTGCAGATGAATTTGACTAAAATTAGTTATCGTTTGATCGCTTAAAAATTTGTTTGGACGATAAATTAACTGATTTACCTGAGGAAATTCAACAGCAAGACTTCTGATGAGTCCCTCTACTGCATTTTTAGCACTTACATAACTACCAAAACCTTTTTCCGGTTTTTGAGCGTAAATTGAGGAAATTGTGACCATCATTCCCTTACGCTTTTGCAATTCATTAATTACTGCTTTTGTTACTTCAAAACTCATCTGTAGAGGAGTTATAACAGCATTCTGAAATC
>JBARXI010000243.1:0-16726 GCA_049647275.1 Microcoleaceae cyanobacterium | reverse complement strand
GCAATGTTTTTAACGATTCATTTGCCAAGAGGGAAGATATCTTATTCTTTATTCTTAATAACCAACCTCCCTACTTCCTACTCCCAAGTAATAAGTAAGATTCAGCAATTTTTTTAACGATTCGTTTGCCAAGAGGGAAGATATCTTATTCTTAATAACCAAACTCCCTACTCCTTACTCTCAATAAAATTTAGTAAGACTTTTGAGATTTGATATAAGATAGTTGAAAATCAATTATCATTCGTTCAATATTCAACACCCTTTTAAAAAAATCTCTAAAAAAACGCGAAATAAAATAGAGATATTTCATAAAACATCTCTGGATTATCCGTCATCATAAATTATAGCGGTTTTCATAAATATAGAATACAACCATCAGGTTTGTAACTTATCAAACTTTAAACATAACTATCTTTTTCCTGTAGTTTACCTTGGCGAAAACCTCTATAATCAGTTTTCAGAACATTTACCATGAAAAAATCCGGTTTTAGCAACCGGATTATAAAAAAGTTGATTATAGAAAATATTTTCACTATTTGCAGTTTAGTTGTCAGCTTTTATCAAGAAACAAGGTGTAGTTTTCTGACTCGAACTCGAACTGCAAAAAAAACAATTACTACGAAACTTTCTCACCGCGATAATCTTTAAAAGTCTGATAAAAATCAGTCTCATGATACAGATGACACTTATCTGTTATCTCTTCCATTAAAGACCAAGAAAACTGAGTCTCATAAAGCTTTTCTCCCCAATTTTCTTTCAATATCTGATGTGCTTTTCGGAGATTATATGAAGGAATTGCTGTTGATATATGATGAGGAATATGCACATTAATATCATGGCAAAGAAACTCTACCCAACCAGGATAATCACAATGTACTGTACCAAATAATTGGGCTTCTGCCTCATTCCATTCTTCTGCTGGAGTAAAAGGAATTTTTGGCGTTGTATGGTGAACTATAGTAAATGTACTCATCCAGAAGTGGTAAACTAACCAGGGCATTAACCAAAACTTGACTAGACCCCACAGACCAGTTGTGCCTATTAGTAAAGGAAAGGCGATCGCGCTAAACCCTAAAACTACCAATGCAGAAAACTTAACATCTTTTCTATCTTGACCCTCAAACTTTCTCCAGTCAAAATGCACAAGTGCCCAGTGAGCAATAGAAGCTAACCACCAAAACCTTCCGCGCATTAACTCATAGACTGACTGTAAAAACCCACCAGCAACCTCGAAATCTTCTGGATACCACGGTTGCCAAGCATTATCTTCACCCATTTTATTGGTATGTTTGTGGTGATGATTATGGCCTATTCGCCAGCCGTGAAAGGGATAAATCAAAGGTAAAAATACCAAATGGCCAACTAGATCGTTGACCCACCGACGGTTAGCAAAGGAACGATGACCGCAGTCATGGCCAAGGACAAAAAATCCAGTTAATGCTGTACCAGTAAAAACCCAAAGTAGGGGTAATAGAAACCAAGGTGTAATTGTTAATCCCCAGTAACCCAAGACAACCATAGAAATATTGATTAATACCCTCGTCCATGTTTTCAATTTATCTTTGATGAAAACTTCACGAGGCAGGGTTTTCACAATATCTTTTAGCTGTAGTCGATCGTTGCTACTATTAGGAGTGCTATGGGAAGATTGTGGAATTGATACTGTCATAGATTGTTTGAACTCTCCGTATTTTTTTGATGCTTATGTAGTAGATTTATCATTGCGAAAAAAAACGCCAGCCTGAAAATTTCGCTGGCGGTTTTGACCACAGACAGTGTTTTGTCGCCAATATTAGTATCTGCTAGCATTGGCTCTAAATTCTAGTGATTTTTAACAAAAATCATACTATAGGTAACAAAACCTTTATTGTTATATCACACTCTTTTGACATGATCGCCGTAATTTTAGGGTGGTGATTCCTGCCAAGCAAAGCTACTTATTTTCCATAATTTCTCACACTCAGAACAGTTCAATAGATAAATCTAAAATCTAAAACCAATCTGGTTGATTTACTTATTTTTCAATATTTGAGACTACATTTCGCTCTTTGAGAGTTCTTAACTCCAGTAATAAAGTTTCGACTTCCGCCTCCAAATGAAGGAACTTAACTTGTTGATCTGTTTGATATAGGGACTTCATTCGTTCTAGGGTGCGGCTTTGATCTTTCGATGAACCTGAACCATTGACCCTTTTAACAGTATCTACAGAACGAGATGCACTGGACAAAGTAGATGTACTATTAGACATCAGCAATTTACTAGCCATTTATACTCACTTATTTTTTTATTATAACCGGAATATTAAGATAGATTACAACAAGTTAAGCTATTTAACTTCCGGCAGATGAGGTTGGGGTTGATTCGCCAACACTGAACAGTTGGATAATACAATAAGAGCAGTAAGGTTTAGTATCTTTCTTAACCATAGATTTGATTAAGTTTTATCCCTTTGAGGATTTAACCAAAAATCTATATACAACTCTGACCTAAGATAAGAAAAACTAAAGTCTACATCAACAATTCAAAACTAGAGATGACCTCAACATTGTCCCCTTATCAGTCAAAACTACAAGGTTGGCCCGGTTTGATAGAGGCTTACAGATCCTATCTACCAGTGACAGAACAAACTCCTGTAGTCACACTACAAGAAGGTAATACTCCTCTGATACCTGTGCCGGCGATCGCTAAAATGATCGGCCGACAAGTAGAAGTATTTGTCAAATACGATGGTCTTAACCCTACAGGCAGTTTTAAAGATCGGGGCATGACTTTGGCTATTTCCAAAGCCAAAGAAGAAGGAGCCAAAGCAGTAATCTGTGCTAGTACAGGCAACACTTCAGCTTCTGCGGCAGCTTATGCTAGACGAGGTGGGATGCGAGCATTTGTATTAATCCCAGATGGTTATGTTGCTTTGGGTAAATTGGCCCAAGCTTTGTTATATGGGGCTGAAGTATTGGCAATCAAGGGAAATTTTGACCGGGCCCTAGAAATTGTCCGAGATATGGCAAATAAATATCCGGTGACTTTGGTTAACTCAGTTAATCCCTATCGGCTTGAAGGTCAAAAAACTGGAGCTTTTGAGGTCGTGGACACTTTGGGGAATGCCCCAGATTGGCTATGTATTCCTGTAGGGAATGCGGGAAATATTACAGCATACTGGATGGGGTTTTGTCAATATCATCAAGAAGGAAAATGCGATCGCCTGCCTAAAATGATGGGTTTTCAGGCAGCAGGGGCAGCACCTATTGTTCAAGGTCACCCTGTGAGCCATCCCGAAACAGTGGCCAGCGCCATTAGGATCGGCAACCCGGCTAGTTGGGAAAAAGCTGTGGCTGCTCAACAAGCAAGTCAAGGTAGCTTTACAGCAGTTACCGATGAAGAGATATTAGAAGCCTATCGTTTATTGGCTTCCCATGAGGGGATTTTCTGTGAGCCAGCTAGTGCGGCTTCTGTTGCTGGTTTATTGAAGGTAAAGGACCAAGTGCCGACTGGAGCGAAAATAGTTTGCGTGTTGACTGGTCATGGTTTGAAAGACCCGGATGTGGCAATTAAACACAGCAATAATAGTCAGTTTAGGCAAGGGATAGAGCCCACAATGGAGGCAGTAGCTGAAGTTATGGGATTTTAACTAAGTTTTTATGGCTAATCTGGGCTACAAAATTCGTAGCCTATTTTTATCAATTTTGGTTGTTCCATCTGGAAAAAAGAAATTCTTAACTTGATTCTTTTTCCTTAGCACTGGGCAAGCTAAGTAAAGGTTTTTGTTGATTTGCTGGTAACTCACCAACAGTGGGAGACTGAGTATCTTGTAGTTGCAGTTGGGTGATATTGTCAGTATTTACTTGTGCTTCTGGCTGAGTCCTAGATGTGATTTCTGATTTTTGTTCCTTGGCTGCTTTGGCCTTGGCCAATAAATCCACTGCATCTGCTAAAGCATTTGTTAAACTTTTACGAGTCTCAGAGTGATTAGTCTGTTCTTGTTTGAAAGCTTCAGTTAACTTTTGGACTTGTTTAATGGCGCGATCGCGTTCTTGGCTCACTTCAAGAATTTTGGCCTTAAATTCATCCAAATTTTGTAAATGTTCGATTTGCTCTCCAATATTCGTCACAGTTTCTTCTCTACCCCCCTCGACAGGAGAGAAACCGTTTTGTAATTTCTGCATCTGGGTGTTTAAAGTCTCAATAGTTTCTTGAGTCCTTTTAGTTTCATTTCGTCTTTGTTGAGCTTCGGTATTATATAGTTGACGCCACCCAGAGGCACTATCTTGGGCTGCATTTAATTCTGTTTGAAGTTCTACTATTTTCTGTTGAAGAGCTTTGATTTCATTTAACCACGAAGTTATATCCTGAGTCATATCAGATTTGAGATTATAAAGTGTCTATCTAATCGGGTATGTTTCCCACCAAGGTCGCCTTTGTAATTTTAACTATATCTGTGAGAATTACCACACTAAAAATTAATTTATCAAGAAATTATTGGTTTTGGAAAAGTGGAGTTTCAGAGTATAGATGATTGGTTTGAGAATCCTCTCTTGAAAAAGACGAGGATTTTAAAGCTTTTCTAAAATGTGTTAAAACCAGGTTAATTTTAAACCAAAAATCTTTCTGTTTCAAGGCTCTAAAATTATATAGCAATGTGAAATGATTCGTGAAAGAAATCGGCTACTTTAAGGCAGGAGGCATCCCCCCTACCCCCCTTTGAAAGGGGGGAGGCAGAAGGAGGAAGTTTTTAACAAGTCCAGGAATTTTATAAATGATTTAGGATTGCTATAGTTATGGTCTGATGTTTAACTTTGGATTTGTTTCATTTGCTTTTTGGTAAATACCGAGAATTTTTCCATTTAGAATTGTTATTTTAAAGTTGTTGTTAGTTGACAAGTTATTCTTGACTACCAGTAACTAATATCATAGTTGTTGGCTAAAAGTCCTATGAAATTTTTCTATTTTCTACGTCACTTTAATTCTGCAACATTGCGGGAAGTTTTAAACCGCGAAAATAGGCAGCGATTCTTCAATTTATTAACTCCAATAGCTCAAACTGCATATCGGGCTTTATTGACGATACTAAAAATTATTGTCAAGCATATACTGACGCGCATTATTCGCTTTTTCCAGTTTATTTTATACTTAAATTTTAATACTATTAAGCAAGTATGTAGTTGTGCTGCTAAACGGAGATTATCAGGTCTATCAGCAGAGATGGCTTATAATGCTATCCTCGCTTTATTTCCTGGGTTATTAACAATAATTGCAGCAATTGGACTATTTAATTTTTTACGTTTACCCCTTTTACAAATGGGAAGTTTGCTAATAGATATAGTTCCAAATCAGGTAAGATTTCTAATTAGCAGTGCTGTAGATGAAATTGTCAGAACTCGAAATGAAGAAATATTTTCGTTCAGTTTTATTGGTTCGATCTGGATATTTTCTGGGGTACTAAGTTCTGCTATGGCAGCCCTCGACCAAATTCATCAAGTTCCTGCTGAGAAAAAACGACCTTTTTGGAAAGCAAAGTTAATTTCTTTAGCACTGACTATTGGTACTCTCATATTATTAATTATTGCCTCTGGATTAGTATTAGTTAGTGACCTGGTTGTAGAAATGATTTCTCGGCAAAGTTGCTTACTAGAAACTCTGCCTAATTGTCCGCCAGATCGAGTGGCTAGTTGTCTGTTTCAAGAACCTGTTGATAATTGTGTGTTGAAGTCAAGATTATTAGCCACTTGGAGTCAATTAAGATGGCCGATTACTCTAGGAATAGTTTCAACAGCTTTTGCTTTTGTTTATCGTTTTGGTCCGAGTTCCCGCCGGAAAGGTACGCCTATTTTAGCAGGTGCAATTATTGCAGCATTAATGTGGGCAGGAGCTTCTAATTTATTTCGTTTATACGTTTTGCATTTTGGCAACTATAACCGAACTTATGGTGCTATTGGTACTTTTATTATTTTGTTGTTGTGGTTATATATTAGTTCTTTGGTGGTTTTAATTGGAGCACAGTTAAACGTGACAGTGGGAGAAGCAATAGCACGTGATAATACTCCGGATAATTTAGGCGATATAACTCCATTCCGCTCAGGCGATCGCCAAGTTATGGAAGGAAAAGAAAGTATTAGAAAAAATGGCAAATAATTTTGAGTTAGTGTGGTCGTTGTAAGAGACTAATCACACCAGTTGTTATGGATAATAAAATTAGAAACAAAAGCACTCCGCCTGGTAAAAATGCCAGAATTTTGAAGCCTCTGAGGAGCCATGTTAATAGAGTTATAATTGTGAGAATGCCACAAATATAGGAAAATTGGGGAATTGGAAAGTTAAAATTTTTTCTCATGGGGTTTGGTTAATATCTATAGTGGATTTGACTATCAAAAATATTGTCACTATTTTAGCTTAAGACCTATATAACCAATGATGATTTTTCCAGCTCCTAATTCTTCGGAAAAATAAAGTCGCCAAGCACCAGGAGTCATGCGGAGATGCCAACTAAAAAGACGTTCTTTACCATCAGGACATTCAATAGTTAGTTGTTGTCTAAACTGTTGAATTCTTGAGTCACTTTCTGGAGTTGTTTTGCTAGGGAGAAGATTTTTATTAAAAGCTCCGGTGTTCCAAATTTTGCAGTATTATTCCAGTTCAAATAATCGTTTCTTTACCTGTTGCAAGATTGGGTCGCCAATATTCAAGTTTTGTAACTGTTGACTAATCTGTTCACAGAATATTAAACTAGGAAAAAATTCTTGCCTGCTTTCCCACACTGCTTGCCCATCAATGTCTCTATTAAACAATATATTTTTGTTCCGGTTTTTGATCCATTCGGTATGTTGTTTTACATGGCTACTTTGACTCGCATGAACAATTTTTTCCGAGTAGTCAGTTAACTGTTCATTTTCGTCTATTTCTGTTACTTGAAGTTCTAAAAAATCTGTATCCCATTGAGGTTTTGATAATAAGCTAATCGCGATATAATCACTAATTAAAGCCAAACGAAGTCCTTCTGCTAATTTTCCTTGATACCAAACTTCAGACAAGTCAAATTTACTTTTAATTTCTTCCGTAACATCACTGCAAAGAGGAACTTTAGTGATTAGAGAACGGAAAAATATACGCTCCTCTCTGTCTACTTCCCGATCGTTGCGCCAACTTACTATAGGATAATTAGGAGTAAGTTTTATATAGTTAAGGTCACTGTGAGTCCGAAGTATTTTTACACCTAATTTCCTTGCTTGGATGAAAGTTTGGATTAACTCTGACATTAATTTTCGCGCTGTGGGAATATCAGCAAAAGGAGTCTGTAGAGAAAGTTCATTCAGCACCATTTCTAAATCCATATTTTACTCTTCCCTGGGTTCCAAAAGTGCTTCTAAACTATTATCCCACTCATCAAAAAAACCTTCTGGCCATTTATCTCTCCGCCCGTTCCGATCTATCTGTGGGGATATTACTTCAGTGATAAATTCTGTTCTCTGTTTTCGGCGGTCAAAATAGTGTAACTGAATTTTTTCAGGGTTAAGTTTTCCTCTATAAACTGTTAATCTAATTCCATTTAAAACATGGTCGCTATGAGTTTCAACTAGAATTTGTACTCCACAACTAGCAGCCATAGCTAATAATTCTCCCATTTTTGCTTGCCCTTTTGGATGAAGATGTGCTTCAGGATTTTCTATTATAATTAAGGTGTCAGGTGGGGAGGAAAGAATCGCTACAATAATTGGTAAAGTGTAGCTAATTCCAAATCCAACATTAGTAGCACGATAAGAATTACTATCTCCATAATAATATTGAAGACTCATTAAATCTATATCTTGTTTTGCATTAATTTTTAGGCGCGTACCTGGGCTAATTTCTCCCATCCAAGCTTCGACTTGCTCTCTTAAAATTAGTGAGTCTGCTTCTGGATGTCCTAAGCTACGATTTGGTATGGTTTGATTTTCATTAATAAATAAAAAGTGTGCTGTATATTCACCTTTTGCTCCTAATTGTTGGAGTTGTTGTACTTGGAAATCTGACATTTGAGAAAATAAACGCGGACCTAAACGTTCGGCTTGAAGATAATGGAATTTTTTATTGAAGAGACTAAGTTTATAGATATCAGAAGTAACAGGTGATGAGGTAAGATTTAGAACATCTTTTTCTCGGTCGTAGGAGAAATTCCAGATTCCTTTTTTGTCATTTTCCCAGACAATTTCAAAACTAATATAATCCTCTTTTGCTCCTTCAAATAGTGCATCTTGAGCAGTACCTATAGAAACTAATTCACCATTCAGCGCTAAACCTTGATTTTCTAATAGTCCTTGTTGATAAGATTGACGCATCAAAAGTAATGCTTGTAAGACAGAAGATTTGCCGGTGCTATTCAGACCAGAAAGTAAAGTTAATGGTTTAAAAGATAGAAATTGATTAGAAAAAGGTTTAAAGTTTTTTAAATGTACTGAACTAATCATTTATAACTGCTCTGATAATTTTTTCAATAGTTTCAAAACGATATTCTATCTTATCTTGAGCTTGAGATATAGACTTGAAAAATTCTTTGTCTTTCTCTATATATTTGGCAAATTGATTTATTAAGTCTTGCTTCCGCATTTTAAGTTTTTGAATTTCTTGACGGTTAAGCTGACTAATATGAAATGACCAGGCTTCAAACAAAGCTTTATTGACGGGGAATTTCCTTTGTTTCGGTTTTTTGGGTTTCCGAAAAGCTTCATCGCCAAATATTTCTTGACAAACTATCATACTGTTTTTGAATTTATTGCCAAGTTCTTGAATTTCAGATTCAGATAAATCATTAATTTTTTTCATAGCATTATCTAAAAATTCTTCTCTGCCATACTTCGCATAATTTTTATAAGAATCAGATGTGAGCATCACTGCTAAAGCACCTAGTACAAATTCCCGATCATCCATACGTTTGATTCGTGATTCACCGAGCTGAATAATATTAGTAAATTCTGGAGCTTTAGCAAGTTCAGCTAATAATTTTAGGACTTTACCAGGATTAAGAGCATGACGTATTTCTTGAGGAGTTAAACGTTCTCCTCCTGTATTAATACGTTTAAAAATATTGTACTTAACTTTAGTTGGTGTACCTGGTGCAATTAGATATACTATAACCCGGGTTTCTTCAATACGACGTTGGTATTTACGAGGTAATTCTTCATAAGTTTTACCATCAAGTTCATTGCCGAGATATTCTAAACCTGTTAAGCGTAAATTCTTATTATTATCATCATCATTATTATCATCATCGCTTTTTTTGCTTTTTATCATAAAGTGCTTTAAAGCTGAAAGTCTTTGCAAACCATCTACTACTAACCAGTTATCTTCATCAGTACCGTCAATATAAAATGCTGGTAAAGGAATTCTAATAATAATAGATTCAATTAATCTACTTTTAACGTCATCGTTCCATATATCCGAATGACGCTGAAAATCAGGGGCTAAATTAAGAACTTCTTCGTCTATTCTTCTTAGTAATTGTTCAATTGTAGGCTCCCTGGTGATAATATTAATTTTTTCAGGGTCATAAGTTAAATTATCTTTTCCAGAAAATTCTTCCTCATCCTCATTTTCTTCTTCTTGATATTTATTTGAGTTTTTTTGACTGACCATAAATTTTACCCTCTTGTTTTAATTTTAATTATATCATCCGAGATTAGACTAGATTTATAACTGTTATTGAAAATTGACAACTGCGAAAAAGAAGTATAGTATCAAATACTAATCCTTAATTTTAGCTATTTATATTTAGCTCAATTATCAATCTATAGATATTGGCGGTCGCTTAACTAATCAACAAATTTAATTTCTCTCAAAATATCATGCTTAAATCAAAATCAATTTACCGAATTATTCCCATAATCCTAGTTTTCCTGTTCGCCCAAAATTTAGATAATTGAATCTTAGGTTTTTAAGCAAAACGCTATTTATATTTAGCTTGATTATCAATTTATGGCTCTGAGCGATGTAGCTAAAGCTAGGCTTCGCCAACGCTCAATCACAAATAATTTCAATCTCTATCAAAATTTCATGTTTAAATCAAAATCAATTTACCGAATTATTGCCCTAATACTAATTTCCCTTTTTACCACAATTACATTAGTATTAGCCTCCTATCAAATCAGTCAAACAACACAAAAACCAGAAATTCGTGGCGTTTGGATAACCAATATTGATAGTGATGTTTTATTTTCTAACTCAGCCACAACAGCAGCAATAAATCGTTTAGCAAAACTTAACTTCAACACACTATACCCCACCGTTTGGCAAGGCGGTTATACTCTTTATCCTAGCCAAGTAGCAAAACAAATATTTGGTGAATCATTAGACCCTACTCCTGGTTTAGAAGGGCGAGACGTTTTACAAGAAATTATTACTGAAGGGCATCAAAAAGACTTAACAATTATTCCTTGGTTTGAATTTGGTTTCATGGCACCAGCAGATTCAGAATTAGCAAGATTACATCCTAATTGGTTAACGAAACGTGGGGATGGAACTACTATAAAAGTTGAAGGTGAAGATGCTAGAGTTTGGCTTAATCCTTTTCATCCAGAAGTGCAACAATTCATTTTGGATTTAATCGTTGAAATTGTGACTAAATACGATATAGATGGGATTCAATTTGATGACCATTTTGGCTTACCTGCGGAATTTGGTTATGACGATTTTACAGTGAAAATGTATGAAAAAGAACTTCCTGGTTTATCCCCTTCTGACAATTATCAAGAAACTTTTTGGGTGCGTTGGCGAGCCGATAAAATTAATGATTTTATGGAGCGAGTTTTTCAAGCAGTAAAAAGGATAAAACCAGAATGTATTATTTCCTTATCTCCTAATCCTTTCCATTTTGCTTTACCTGCTTATTTGCAAGATTGGTTTACTTGGGAAAGAAAAGGTTGGATTGAAGAAATAATTTTGCAGGTTTATCGTTCAGATATTAAACGTTTTACTAATGAATTAGAACGAACAGAAGTCGAATTAGCTAAAAATCATATTCCTGTGGGGATTGGAATTTTAACAGGTTTAAAAAATAATTCTATACCTATAACTACAATTGAAAAACAAGTAGAAGCAGTGCGGAAAAGAAATTTTGCTGGAGTGTCATTCTTTTTCTATGAAAGTTTATGGAAATGGAGTGATGAATCAGTAAATGTGCGAAATCAATCTCTGCAAAAAATATTTAAAACTACAGTGCCAAGACCGCAGATTTCTTGAAGAATAAAATACCCCGAAGCCCTACTTTTTCAACTAAAACTAAATAGGAAGGCGGGAATAAACCTAATTATCTAACAAAATATCAATCAATCTCAACTCAAGATATTGCTTTCGGTCGGTCGTGCTCCACAAACCTTCGACACAGAAATTGTCGCAATTGACTATAGCAATCTTATATGATTTGTAAAATCTCCAGAAATATTATTGCTGTACTTGAGTTTGAGGCTGATTACTGTTCAGAACCTATTTAATAGGATTACTATAAGTCATATTTAATTACGCCTGGCTACTTATGCTTTACCTATAACTATTAGAATATCACCGCTTGATACTAGGCAAACGGGGCAAGTAAGTGGCACTGTCAAAATAAAATTAAATAATTAAATATTGTATCTATATTATCAGCCGGACAAACTTATACTCCGCGATTCATCCCAATTCCTTTGATGTCGTGCAGCGTTAACATTCTTAGAGGAAAGCTTTGCTAAGGTAAAGCTTTCCTCTGGTCGTGGGGTTTATCGCAGATTCAGTTAAATACTATATTAACAGGACTTACGCACAACCGTCATATATTCTAAGGGTCAAAGGCCGTTGACCCCTACAGATGGTGTGATTTGATATATTGCGTAAGTTCTGATTAAATTTACTTTGTAGAACCTTTCTTTTTCAACATCGCTCCAAATCCCAAAGCTGTAACTGTACCAAGAATACTTAAAGGTTCAGGCACTTCCTCAGTCTCCAAGGTTATTTCGTAACGACTTGAAGTGCCACTTTGGGATGCACTAAACCATCCACTACCAATAGTTTCGCCACCATACATAAACTGACCTGTGATGCCTTCAATATCTACTATCCTCAGAGAATTTTCTTTTCTATAGGTCCTTGTCAGTAAACCTGCATCAAGGTCAAAAGTAAGTGTTTGAAGACCATTACCAAGGTCTTGCTCGCCAAAATTAATCCAGCTAGTAGTTTGATTATAGCTGTAGCTGGAACCATCTCTTGTGAGGTCAAGAGTTTTAATGTCTATAGGTTCTGATAGGTTTGCAAAGTCTCCTGAACCGCCTATTTCATTGGATGTAAAACCTAGTGTAGTAGTTTCTGGAGAAGCATTATCTGTGTCTCCAAACACTGAAGTACCAACAATACCGATGCTGCCAGTTAATTGAAATGCCTCGGCTGGTGAAATTGCGATAGTGCTAGTAGCTAAAGCGGTAGTAGCTACGGTTGTGCCGATGAGTAGAGATTGTAAAGTTTTCATTCAAGTTGCTCCTTAAATTAGTTTTTTATTTTTTTAGGGTTTCCAACTATTTCTCGCCTTTATAGGCTTTTATGTTAAGAAAAATGTAGTGGAAACTACTTGTGGTAAATGTATAAATCTCGCTCAAACCCTGATTTTTGGAGCTTTCAAAGATGAAAAATATACTCACTTAATATCGGGCAGAAGCATTGCCATACAACGCTTTTAGCTTCTTAAGATTTATTTCATTTATCAACTTAAACTGAGTATAAAGTTATCTTTTTGGTTACGCAAGTACTTTTGCCTAGCTTCATCAAATCTTCATAAAAAAATATATTTAGAGTTAATTCGTAAATTTAGCCGAAATCCCGATCTAATCAAGCTTTCACAAATGTAGGCCATAATCGCTTATATTTGCTAAAAGCCTTGTACAGCCTAGACTTTATCCTCTTAATATTAGTTTGGGTTACTTCACAAATCAGAACCCATACAACTTCATCAATTCTTCATAAAGTGGGTGATGAGTATATATAATCTTGGCGTTGTTGAGTCAGTGTATGTATACTTGATAACTTAAAAATTCAGAAGTCATCGGGTAAATTAAGCAACGCCATAATTATCAGTTGAAAATTTATACAGATGAGCAGCGTCGGGAGGATGTCAAAAATTCAACCCAAGACCATTTCAAAAAAGGTCAGTCGCTCCGTGGAAGTTAAAAGTCATTATGTTTGGTTGAATAGTGATAAATAACGAGTCAGTAGGGGCAATTTCGGTCCGAGTGCTGCGCTTTCGATGGAAAGCTTCGCCGTGACAAACGGAAATCGTTCGTACAGGAGAGAGTTTAGAGAGTTTGGGAAGAGGAAGAGAGAGTTTGTCGTTTGCGTCAGGAAACAGAGTTTTATCGCGCTATAGCAAGGAATGAGTTGGTGTTTGACATAGACTGATGATAAACCGTAAGACACACAAATGGTTTTCCCACTTCTGGAGCTGTTCCCTGTTCCCTGCTATATTATCCGGACATCATAATCAAGCAGTAGAAAGGACAAATTTCAGAAAAAAACTTTGGTTAATCGGGTCGGTTGATAAAGCATCCCCAATTAACCAAAGTCGTTATACCAATTTCAAAAAATAACGTATTAACCTAGTTCTTGCAATTATCGCTAGTCAGCTAGCAACTCCTGAAGAGCATCAAATTTAGCTTCAACCGGGAGAAGCCCCACGCCGTTTGCGTTTGCTCAGCATTCCGCAAGGAAAGCATTCCGTAGGAAAGGTAACGTCGGCGTGGGATGAATCCCGGCCTTAACTATCCGGTGTAGCCTGAGAGTCTATATACTTTTTCAACACAGAAATAGTTACACCACCACAACTAGCAATAAAATAAGAACTATTCCATAACACAGGTTTTTTGTAGTAAGTTTTACTTAACTCTGAAGCAAATTCTACACGCATTTTGCGACTAGAAACACTTTTAAGGGAGTTAACTAATTTGCTCAAATGTATATCGGGGTGGTACTGGAATAATAGATGTATATGGTATTGTTCACCATCAAAACTTACCAGTCTACAGTCTTGCTGTTCTAACAAACCTGCAAATATTTCATGTAGCCGTTCAATCATTGTCCCAGTAAAGACTTTACGCCTGTATTTTGTAGTTAACACCAAATGGGCTTTTAAGTCAGAGACAGACCTTCCTTTTGAATAAAAATCATTCTTCACGCGATATTATAAAATATTGTGCTATAATCAGTGTAGCTTAAAAATTAACACTAATGAAGTACACATATCAATACCGATTATATCCAGAGATTCAGCAAGCACTCACACTGAATGAGTGGCTGAGAATCTGTCGGTATTGGTACAATCGAATGCTAGGAGAAAGATTTGATTGGTGGCAGAGGAATAGAACTCCAGTTAATGCTTGTCCGTTAATCTGTCATCTACCCGAACTTAAAGATCAGCCCAATTTTTACAGTCAGAAAAAGCAACTTCCAGTCATCAAGGAAGACCTCGTTAAGATTAGTTGGTCAGGAGAGTTACTGGACTTTAGTGAGGTTTATTCAACCGTTTTGCAAGATGTCTGTACAAGAGTTAAAAATACTTTTAATAAGTTTCTTTCAGGTGATAGGAACGGTAAGCGTAGTGGAAAACCTCGGTTTAAGAATGCAGCTAGATATCGGACATTAAACTTTCCTAATGCAGATAATTCTTGGTTAAAGTTCTGTACTGTAAATGGCAAATGGCTATTTATTCTGGTTCCTAAAATCGGTTTAATCAAACTAAGAACACATAGGCCATTGCCAGATGGGACAAAATTGAAACAGTTCTCAATCACCAAAAAAGCAGATGGCTGGTACTGTAATCTAAGTCTAGAAGATAAGTCAGTCCCAGATTTTAATCCAGAGAACGTTGTGCCAACTTGGGATAACTCAACAGGACTGGATGCAGTTCTAGATAGAGACTTCTATCTGGCGACATCCGAAGGCAAAAAACTTCCTTCACTCAAGCCACTGCGTCGGAATCAAGACAGATTAGCCACAGTCTCTCAACGCAAAAACAAACGCAAAAAGGGAAGTAAAGCTAGACGTAAACTAGCAAAAAGAGAAGCCTGCATTCATCAACAGATAGCTCGAAGTCGTAAAGATTTTCAGTACAAAACCGCTCATCAACTGGTGAATACAGGTAAGAAAATTTTCTTTCACGAAAAACTAAGCCTTAAAGGTTTGACTCGTCGTAACGCTCCTAAGCAGGATGGAGATGGTACATTTTTACCAAATGGTCAATCATCAAAATCAGGCCTTAATAAGTCCTGGCTAGATGCTGCATTTGGACAGTTCTTTGAGATACTGGGTCAGGTAGCCGCAAAAGCTAACGCCAGTGTTGTTGAAGTCAACCCAAGCTATACATCTCAACTTCTTTCTTATCGAGATGAGTTTGTGTTCACTGACCGAAATATGCGCGAGTATTTTGATCGAGAATTACATCTTTATGTCGATCGTGATGTCAACGCCTCAATCAACATAAAGCGAGTCGGGCTGGATGTGTTCCCGACTATAAAACGCCGTAAAGGGAATCCTGTAGTTGTTGAATCTACTACTAATAGTACTTTGAAGGAAGCTCTGAGCGCTCTTTTTGAGCATCAGAAGCCTACACTGAAAGCGTAGCGTCAGTGTAGGTACATCACGCGAACTATCTTGATACAAACTCTCCCGACTGCCCCAACTACCCCACTTACTGAAACGACCAACATCTGAGAAGTGCGCAAATAAACCACCACCAGTTACCTCTTGCCACATAGCAAAATACTGTTTATATGCTTCTCCCATCCGGGGGTCGCGGTTAGCTGCAGCGAACAAATCTACTATTGCCTCATTATTTTCCATACCCCTATTTGACACTCCACGGGTTAAAACCGCGTGGATTCTGACGGTTGTAAAAACAGGGGATAAATCCACCTGTTTTTACTTCTCATCAGTTGAGGGACTATCATTGACCCCTACCTTTAAATCAACTGCACCCATTACAGATACAGCTTTCTCAAGACTCAAAGGACATGAAAAACCTAACCATTGACCAATGTTTTGTGAAGCATTCCAATCAGCATTGCAAGTGTAACCATCAATACCTGTAAAAGTATGTTTAACTCTCTTACCTATTACACCATTACGATGGTCTGATTTGCTAGTATATGCTGCTGGTACAGACTCTACTGGTACACCAGCTCTAGTAGCTTTGTACCTGGTAAATACCTCTAACTGATAAAAAGCCCAATGGTCTCGGTTTTTACTAGCATCAGACTTAGTTTTCTTGCGTTGCTTTGAGCTTTGTCTAATACCTGACAAATCTTCAAACCGCAATCCCATATTGTAATCCTTGGCAAATTGTACTAATTGCTTAGAAATAACATGATTGATGTGAGTTATAATTCTACGTTCACGCCTTTCAATATCTTTAATTTTTCTCAGCTTTTTAGATTCTTGAAGTAAGGAGCGTAACAATTGATATTTACGTCTTAAAGCTTTGACTTGCTTTCCACTCCAAAACTTACCAAAACTATTAGGTAATGCTGCTACTGCTATATTATTTTGACCTCTATCTACTCCTATCCAACCATTAACTAATCCCGGTTCCGGAACATCCATAGATACCGAAATTAGTGCGTACCAAATACCTTTTCTAGATTTTGATATTTTGAGAGAGCCACTGGCTGCATCTCCATTAATAATTTTTTCTAAAGTTTCTTGATGTGAAGTTGAATGAACCAGAAGAGGTATTCGTTTTTTCTTC
>JBARXI010000242.1:0-9359 GCA_049647275.1 Microcoleaceae cyanobacterium | reverse complement strand
AAGCGATGCAGCGCGGTCTTGGGGAGGCAGTGCGGTCTTGGGGTTTCCCCAAGTGGAGCAACTGCCGTGGTTTCCCCCATGAGCGACTGCATCAAGACACCGTGGTTTGTATAAAGCTGGTAATAATTAGTTTCTGAATGCAGACTGTAAGGTCGCAATATTATAGCGCTACGCGCAAGTCAGAAGTCTGTCGGGGTAATTTAGGACCGAATGCTCCGCAAACATGAATTACCCTTACTGTCAGAAGTAATCTCTGAGTGAGTTTTTCGATGCCGAAATACTTCCCGACGGGATGCTACGCAAACGCAAAGAGCATTTATAAATGTCCGCCCCCTATTTACGTAGTGCTATATCATAAAAGTAAGCACTAAGGCTAGGTCTAGACGTGAGCCGACTGTGTAGGGAAACTTTGACTTGTCCCCAAAAAAGATATCTTTAGATCGGCTAAGTAGATACTACGCAACAAGAATTTGTCCTGTTGCGTAGTATCTACTTATAATCCCGGTGACTAAACTCCGGGGAGTATTTAAAAGATTTGACATATTCCCTAGGTAAATCCTAGATTATACCCAGGGATTCTCAGAAGTTCTGATTATTATACTTTCAATGAGACGGCTTAGAGCTGTTTATATTTTAAATTAAAATTTCATTTTTAAATTTTTTAAATTTCCCTATACAATGATTGTTAGCGTGAAGTACCAAACAGCAAACTCTGTTTACAGTCGGCTTTGCGCTAAGGCGCATACTACGCAAACGTTTCTCATTTTCTTTTCCCTGACCATGGCCATATATTGGTCGAACACAAAATCTGGTGCTTGTGAACAACCTTTATCTCCTCAAAGGGATAACCAATGTAGTAGTTAACCTTCCGCAGACAAAAGTATTTACTAAAAAACTGGATTTAAAGCCTCCCCTTCTAGGGGGAATTTTATGCTATAGATAGCAAGTTTTTTTAGGTTTTGAATTGTACCGAGCGAGCATAGGGGAACAGGCTTTTAAAATGGAGCAAACGTCTGAGGAGAAAACTATCTATGGATTGGATATTACAATGTATCTAGTTTAAGTAGAATCTATATTGGGGTAGCGTTGCCTCAGCAAACCAGAAATCCTATTATTAGTTATTAGGAGAATATCCGCGCCTGCTTCTTGCAAAGGAACTGCGCTCACACAAGAGCTAAGATTAATGGGCCGGAGAGTATATCAAAGAGGCTTACTTATTCTTTTTCTTTATAGGCGCGGGAGTTTCAGCAACCTACTCATTCTAGCACAAATCTTGTCCGCAATTGATTTCCAGGCCTTTCATGTCGGCGACAGCCGTTTTGCGCTCCGCACAATTGCGTTAACGCTCCGCGACATGTTAGCTCCGCATTCCGCACCGAAAAGCGTCAGCTTTGCGTCAGTAAAACCTCCCTTATGGCGGTGGACTTATTGCGGGGGCAGTTAAAATAAGAATATAATATGTAAAATTTTGTTAACTTGTAGCTTCTTTGGCTAATCCATGACGTCTTCCACTCTCCTATTTTCCCCAGTAGAAGCAGACCTGCAACTGCTAACAGATAACTTAAAAAGGCTGGTCGGTGCCCGTCACCCAATTTTGTACGCGGCTGCAGAACACCTATTCCGCGTCAAGGGAAAACGGGTAAGACCAGCCGTTGTCCTGTTAATTTCGCGGACTACCATGCCGAATCAGGAAATTACTCCTAAACATAGGCGGTTGGCAGAAATCACAGAAATGATTCACACTGCTAGCTTAGTTCACGATGATGTAGTGGACGAATCAGAAATTCGTCGAGGTGTCCCCACTGTTCACAGCTTATTTACCAACCGTGTAGCGGTACTGGCTGGAGATTTTCTGTTTGCTCAATCATCTTGGTACTTGGCCAATCTGGAAAATTTAGAAGTTGTCAAACTGCTGTCAGAAGTAATTATGGACCTTGCTGAAGGTGAAATTCAGCAGGGACTCCATAAATTTGATTCTGAGTTATCTATAGAGGCTTACCTAGAAAAGAGCTACTATAAAACAGCTTCTTTAATGGCCAATAGTTCTAAGGCAGCAGCTATTATTAGCGGTACATCACCAGAAATAGCCCAGGATATGTACCAATACGGGCGATATTTAGGTTTAGCGTTCCAGATAGTGGACGACATACTAGACTTTACTAGCGTGACAGAATCTTTGGGAAAACCTGCTTGTTCAGATCTCAAAAGTGGCAATTTGACAGCACCAACATTATATGCAATTGAAGAAAAGCCTGGCCTAGAATCTCTAATACAAAGAGATTTGGCCCAAGAAGGCGATTTAGAAGAGGCAATTAAGTTGATTAAAGATAGCCGTGGTATTGAAAGGTCTCGGGAACTGGCTTCTCAAAACGCTAAGATGGCAGTGAAACATTTACAGTCTTTACCTGATTGTGATTCTCGTCAGGCTTTGATTAATCTTGCTGACTATGTTTTAAGTAGGCTGTATTAACTTTTAGTATTTTACAAATACAACTCAGAAATGATTCTACTAGTAATTGTATTTAGAATTGGGGGATTTGATTAACTTATGCTGCTCTATGTCTGTCAATATTTAGACTGGTATATCTGACAAAAAGATTTTGTTTAGTTAAGCCTCATTAAATGGCTAATTATCAGTTTTAGCAGCTTGAATTATTGCTAAGTAGGTAGGTATAAATAATTGGTAAAATGGAACAGGATTTTCTAATCCCTAAAACAATTGAGATTGCTTCTTTTAACTCCGTTCCATTTGCTATCGCAAAGCTTTTCTACTGAATGCCGAAGCAAACGCTTTTTATATAGCGGAGCTAAATACTTCGGACATAGTTATTTATAAATTACGCCAACCTACTTAATATAAAATTATGACTGTGATAATCATTTAACAATCTTAAGCAATGTCTGGAGGAATTTTGCTAGAGTTGGAGCTAGAGGGTGGTTGGTATTGTTGCAGGTATACGCCTATCAACTTTTGGACATCCTCTCTCTTAACCTCCGTACCTGTTGTTAAATTACCAGGTTTTTCAAAAAATATAAGGCTATCTAGAGGTTCAATTGCTATCATTTGGAATAATATATGGATAACTGGTACAGGTATTGCCATAATATTCTCTTCGACGATTGATGATGAAGCATCTTTTAGTGTAGGAAAAGCGTAAATAATACGTTTTTCTAATTGGGATTGACTACGATGACTTAAAGTGGTCAATACCCAGTTTTGTTCCAAAGTTTGCAAAATGTAGTATTGCAGATGTTGTAATTGTTGAGATAAAAGTTTTAAAGCAGGTGTAATTGCTGCTAATACTTGTGGTGTTTGACCATCTTGGGGGGCATTTTTAATTAGTGTTTGGATTTGTAGTTCTAAGTCCATATTGAATGTTCAAATAAATTGTCTAAAGTTTAAGAAATAATATGCAGCAGTGGGGTGTATTTGTAGTTGGTTAAATGTTTATTAGTAATTAATTATTGAGATAATGATGGGGGAAATCTGCCAAATTGGCGAAGAAATATTCAAGCTACTCCTAGAAGAATTTCAGCACTCTACTCGTGCGTCTAAACAAAATTGCCAGGAAGTGGCAGAGCGGATTAAAGAAGAGGTACAAAGAATTTGCACGGAAAGTAAGAGAATTCAAGCATCGGGAGAAGTGGGTAAATGGGCAAAGAATCTGGCTCAACATCGCCTGAGACAATGTATACATTACTACCAGCTTGGTTCTAGACAAGGAAGAGTAGAGTTACATAGTACCCTAAGTGCCATTGTTTATAGATATATCACTCCTCCTCAAATACAATCAAGTTATCAGGCCAGATTAAATCTGATCGAAGATTTTCTGCAACAATTTTATCTTGAGTCCCTAAATGCTTTTCGGCGAGAAGCTGAACTGCCGGCCACCTATAGTCCCCGGACTTTAATAGAACTGGCAGAATATATGGCTTTTACAGAACGTTATGGCAAAAGGCGCATTCCTTTGCCAGGAGGTCGGAGCCAACAGTTAATTATTCTCCGCTCTCAAACATTTTCTCAGCAGCAACCTAGGGAAACTTATGTAGATATTGACCAAGCTGCTGAGGGAACAACTACTGATTCGGATAAGACTTGGAAGGATGGGTCTATGCAGCAAGTGCGTGAAGCAATGGTTGCAAAGGATAAAGATAATGATATTGGTTCTCTGCGTCAGGTTGTAGTTGAAGAACTTATGGCCTATTTAGAGGATCGTCAGCAGCAAGACTGTGCAGATTATTTTGCTCTGCGTTTACAAGACTTATCAACTGGAGAAATAGAGTCGATTTTGGGACTAACTCCCCGTCAACGGGATTATTTACAGCAGCGCTTTAAATACCATTTGCTCAAATTTGCGATGGGACATCGGTGGGAGTTGGTCCATCAATGGTTAGAAGCCGACTTGGAGCACGACTTAGGTTTGACTCCTACAGAGTGGTTAGCTTTAAACGATCAAATTGATTTAGAACAGCAGAATTTGCTAAAGTTGAAACAACAAGGTCTGTCTGATGAAGCGATCGCCAAAAGTCTAGGTCGTAAAGTAACTCAGGTTAAGAAAAAGTGGTATAAATTACTTGAACTTGCCTGGGAATTACGAAATCGTTCAGGTTCCGGAACAGGGGCATTTAGTGATGAATAACGAAACGAATAAACCAGTAGAAACTTTTGAGCAAAACTTCTTTGATTGGCTATTATCACAGCCAGATTCTACAGAAGTATCGAAAGTTGGGGAAAATAATCAACCTATTGATGATATTGGTAGGGAAGAAAAAATCCAGGTCGAATCAGCAGCTAGCAGTATGTTAGCTGAGGAACTAGACCCACTTGATTCTGAAGAGATTGAATTTCCCCACGAAGACGAAAGTCAACTACTTACAATGGGAGAAATACCGACTGTGAATAATCGTTTCGAGACTTTATTACAAGAACGGCTAAAGGTGGAAATTAAAACTAAACCACCTCGATTTCCCTGGGAGCAAGATCGAGTAAACTACGATTGTGAGTATCCAGACGTAGAGCCTGAACATTGGGTTCCCCCTACTCACTTGTGGGCATCACAGATGCAAAATCTCAGGTGGGGGTTACTACCAATACCTTTAACGGAGACTATTTTTGCTGAACTGTTACAACCTTGCCAGGAGATAGCCCAGTCAGACCTAAAACCTGGTAGTAAACTGGTAAGAGCTGTAGATAGTTTGTTCCCTGGCCAAAGTCAGTCCCTTAATAATCTAGCTGGCTTGGTGCTGGCTGGTCGGGCCCGTGATGGGGAATTAAATCCAAATCAAATTACCAATTATAATACTGCTACGGCAAAACAACAGATGCTTTTGTCATTATTAGCGGCTCAGGAGATTATATCTTCTTTAACCTTGAGTTGTTATTTGAATCAGTCATTGGTACAAAGAGAATGGCAAACTGCTTTGGGATGGATTTCAATAGAAGCTGAATACTATACTCCTCAAGATAAATCTTCTCCATGTTTAAGGGTTAAGGGTCAATTACCTGAAGCAGCTAGCATCGAACTTAATGGTAGAAAAGTAAAAGCAACTGCGGAACGTTCAGATCCAGGTACTTTATGTGTAGAGCTATTTGACCTCCAACCTGGTCAAACATACGAGCTAATTATTAGATTCCTCAATTGGGAACAAAAACCTCTGAAATTTGCTGTTTGTCCTAAGCAGAGTGAAGATAGCTAAGGCTAAATACTTTTGCTAAATACTTTTGGTGAGAATTAGCTAAAAACAATTATTGCGTGTCTATGCTGTACAAGTTGAAAAAGTTAAACTGTTGTCTAATTATCCAATTGAATTTAGCTGACTGAAAAAAAATTAGTATTGTCAGGCAATATAAAATGGAGATTTTCCTTCAGCATCTACCAATAAAACCATGTCTAATTCTTCTTGGGAACTGCGAAATTTACCAATATTAGGGCCACTATGGCGACGAATTGAGGCATTACCTAAGCTTGTTCCAGAAGATTCTATTCTTTTACGAGTAATGGTACAGGCATTGGTAATAGTTGGTATTGTGGCGATTGATGTGGCGGCAGGGGTCGGAACGGGGGAACTTCCTCTGACTGTTTGGGCAGCTCCATTAAGTGTGGTAGGAGCAATTTGGAGTTGGTACAATCGCTACAAACGCAATGTGCCAGCTAAGTTTTGTTTGGCTATTGTGATGTTATTGGCGTTGGCTGCTTTTTTGGGCAGGCTAGTTGGTGAGTTGAATGATACACGACTGCTATTAGCTGAATTATTGATTCAACTGCAGGTATTTCATAGCTTTGATGTGCCCAGACGGAAAGATTTGGGTTATTCGATGGTTATAGGGCTGATTTTGTTGGGGGTGGCAGGTACTATTAGCCAAACTTTAACTTATGGGCCAGTATTACTTGTGTTTGTGGCGATCGCTGTTCCGACTCTTGTATTGGATTATAGAGCGAGATTAGGTTTAGATGAAGGAGTTTTAGGTAATAAGTCAGAGCTGAAAAAGAAGCAACATAAAATATCTCTATTAAATGCTACTCTATCTCCCAAAAGATTAACAATATTGTTTTTGGTAATTATTGGATTAGGTTTAGCTATTTTTGCTTTTTTGCCTAGGTTACCTGGTTATCAGTTACGGACTTTTCCTGTTAGTGCTCCGATTAATTTTGATGTAGAAAATTTTGATGGTCGGACTATAACTAATCCTGGTTATGTTGGTCTTGGTAATGGGGAGGGAGATGAGTCCGGTGGAGGAAGTGGAACTAATCAAGAATCTGGTCCGGGAAGTTTAGATAGCACTTATTATTATGGATTTAATACTAAAATTAATCAAAATTTGCGCGGGCAATTAGAGCCTCAAGTTGTGATGCGTGTGAGGTCGCAAGCTGAAGGTTTTTGGAGGGTTTTAGCTTTTGATAAGTATACTGGTGAGGGTTGGGAAATTTCTCGTAATGATAAGAGTTTTACTTTAAATCGTCCCCGTTGGTCTTATCAATTTTATGTTAACTGGCCTCGACGTAGATATGACGAAGAGCAAATGAGAGAGGTAATTCAAAGTTATACTATTGTTTCTCAGTTGCCAAATTTAATTCCGGCTTTATATCAAGCAAGAGAGGTATATTTTCCGACTGAAAAAATAGCAATTGACCCTGATGGTAATTTGCGTTCTCCTCTAGAATTACGGGAAGGTTTAACTTATACTGTAATTTCTGAAGTTCCTTATAGAGACCGTACTCTTTTGAGTCAGGCTAGTAAAAATTATCCTGAAAATATCCGCAAATATTATTTACAAGTTCCTCCAGGAATTTCGGAAAAAGTTAGACAAAAAGCTGAAGAAATATTGGCGAATAAAAATAAAGTTGCTCAGTCTAATAATCCCATCACTTCACCTTATGAAAAAGCACTTTATTTAGCTCAATATCTCAAGCAAAATCCTAATTATAAACTTCAGAAAGAACCGCCATATTTTGCAGAAAATGAGGATTTAGTATCTGCTTTTTTATTCGGTTATCAAAATAGTCCGGAAGGGGAAAAAATTATCGGTGGTTATGGCGACCACTTTTCTACTGTTCTGACAATAATGTTACGTTCTATTGGTATTCCTGCCAGATTGGTAGCGGGTTATTCTCCTGGTGAGTTTAATCCTTTTACTGGTTTGTATGTGGTGAAAAATACTGATGCTTATATGATGACGGAGGTTTATTTTCCCGATTTTGGATGGTTTGCTTTTAATCCTATTCCGGGAATGCCGTTAACTCCTCCTTCCATTGAAGAAAATCAAACTTTTAGTGCCTTGATTACTTTTTGGAAGTGGGTTGCTGGTTGGTTGCCTTCTCCTGTGACTGGTTTTATGGAAAGGTTTATTGGTGGGATTTTTCGTTGGATATTGGGAATTATTGGTTGGTTTTTTGCTTTATTTTCTCAGGGTTGGCAAGGGATATTTACTGGTTTAATTTTATCTACTGCTTTGGGTTTTTTGGGTTGGATATTCTACATATTGTGGCGAGGATGGCGTTACCGTCGCTGGTTATCAAAGTTGTCGCCGATGGAAGGTTTGTATCAACAAATGTTGGGTTTGATGGCGGATAAGGGGTTTGTTAAACGGGGTTTTCAGACTCCTTTTGAATATACTGAGGCTATTAGGGAGTATCATTCGGTTAATCAGGCGGAGATTATTGAAGAGGTTTCTCAGGCTTATGTGGGGTGGCGTTATGGTGGTAAGGATGTTGATTTGAATAGGTTACGAGGGTTGTTGCAAGGTTTGAAAAGAAGTATTAAAGGTAGCTTGAATTAAGTTCCTAAATATATTGTTTGTTTGATTTGTATTTTTCCGTTTTTGTCGGTAGAAATTTATAATTTGAGCCGTTGCACAGTGACGAATGATTCTGGATTTAGGATGCCTGAAGCGTGAAAATTGGGGAATTACTAGAATGATTAGTTAATGGTTTTTTTAAGTTAAAGTCTGAACCAATTTTTTGCAGTATCATTCCATAATGTGAATGTGCTACTCCTAATTTGACGCTAGGCGATGGCTGATTTTTTTATATCGTGTTTAAAGCGGTTTTCATTTTGGTAGACCACAGTAGGGACGTTCCATGGAACGTCTCTACCATATTTAATTTGGCTCCTGACGATGTGGTTCATTGATTTGAAAAGCGCTGGCCTCTCCTTTTCAGGATAAGAAAGAAAACCTTTTCTTTTTAGTTAATCCAATCTATTTTAAGGACAGGTAATTGCTAGTTGTTAATTTATGAATTATATTAAATCCGCTTACTTCCGAGTATTATAAGAAACCGGGTTTATAGGAGTGTAAATGTTAGTATGGTTGGGTATTTAATCAACCCTATTTCTCTGGTTTTTTATACCGATATTACCGGATTTGATATTATTCTTTGTTGAATGTGGAATTATTCCCGCACTGCGCCGACCCTACATCAAAGCTTAATATTTTATGGATCGATATTCTCTTGAGCAGTATTTTTTCCTTTGTCTAATTAATTAGACTTGATATCAGATTTACTCTGGAGTGTGTCGCTTTTTAAATGTCGCTTTTTTAATGTTGAGATTATTTTTATTCTATTTCTGTTAATACCATTTATAAAAAAGAACGTTACAAATAGTTGAGCCAACTAAAATGGTTTAACTCAGATAGCTATGGGAGAGAATGGAATTCAATAGGGCCGAGAAAATGATATCAAAGTCACTTCTATTGACTACTGTAGGGGTAATTCATGTTTGCGGAGCATTCCGTTAGGAAATTACCCCTACTAGAAACAACCCTGAGTATTTGTAGCAAACATTTATTAATTTGGTGTAATATCTTTGTTGAATAAAAAGTCATGCGTACCTGCGAACAACCCCCACTATATTTATCC
>JBARXI010000241.1:0-8418 GCA_049647275.1 Microcoleaceae cyanobacterium | reverse complement strand
AAGACGAGTCGGGTAGGGTAACTTACCTGGCTTAGTTTAACATTATAGGGGCAAACGGCCGTTTGCCCTACTGATATCAAATCCGGTAGCATTGGTGTGTGGGGGGTGTGGGGGGTGTGGAAGGTTTGGGAAGGGTGGCAATAACTCTGTAAGGGCGAATGGCAATAACTCTGTAAGGGCGAATGCCATTCGCCCCTACTGTTGTCTACTTTTAACCTACGGAAAATGCCGATCGCTAATTTACTTTTATTTATCAGCAAATAAATCAGAAATTGGTTTTTCCCGAGACTCATCTTCATTCTGACCATCAGTAGATAAATTGTAGTAAATATCCACAGTTTCATCAGGTTTAATATTACCAAAGAAAGGCTCTGTCAACTCACCCAATGATTCAAGAGCTTTCATAAACATTTTTGTATGAGCAATTTCGCGAGTCAAAAGATGTACAAGAGTGTTTTTTGTACCATCATCTGGTGCCATTTGAATTAAAGATTCGTAAGTCTGGCGCGCTCCTGCTTCAGCAGCAATATTAGACCGCAGATCCCGCACTACATGACCGCCTTCATTCAAATAAGTAGCAGTCCAAGCACTACCTTGAGAATCTAAGAAATGAGGACCTTTACCACGCACTGCAAATAGGGTACTTTTAAAAGCTTCAGTTTGAGCTGGATTATTTTTATTAGTATCAGTATGCATTTCTATCAGTTTACCAATCATTTCTAGATGGCTAAACTCTTCTATCGCGATATTTTGTAACATATCCTTGATCTTTGCATCTTCAATATGGAAAGATTGAACCCAGTATTGTAATGCAGCAGAAAGCTCTCCAGTTGCACCGCCAAATTGCTCTAGTAATAATTGAGCATAAAGAGGGTTAGCTTCATCTATTTTTACATCTTTTTCTATTAGTTCTTTTTTATGAAAAAACATTCGTTTCTCTCTCTGGGTAATTTTTCCTTAACCTGCGAGTAATTATTGTTAATTATTAATAGACTTCAGCTATGTAATTAATTATTTATATTGACTACTCGTCTTACACTATAGAAATTTAATATCTATATCTTCCTCCCTCAAAAGTAATAAATAATAACTACGACCGCTTGATAGTTTATCCTCAGTTCACTGCTGAATTATCAAAAAGATAGTCAATTTTGTCTTTGAATGTAAAAAGGAAAAACTTGTTATAGCAGAAGAAAGAAGGAAGAAGAAAAAATCTGGCGTTTTCTGAATTTTAAGCTTTTGATATATCTGCGCCCTTTGCTTCCACTGCTATAGCTTAATTCAGTCTTTTGACAGATAATGATAATATGATTATATGTTAAGCGCACAAATGTACTTTTTTTTGTTAATAATTGAGGAAAAAAAATGAGCGATTTCTTGAGTAGAGGAGTGGAGGAGAAGTAAACATCGTCATTGCGCCTGTGTTAATTACTTAATAATTGAAGTTTCACCTCACAAAAGCATTCTTTTTTCACCATTTATAGCGCTACGCGCAAGGCAACAGGCAACAGGCAACAGCTCATCTGGGGAATACAAAAGGGTTTGCTGCTTCTATTAATGTCAAATACCTTAATGCGTAGCGCTATAAAAGAAAGAGGATGTATTTTGGTTTCTTTCCTACTCCCCACACCTCCCACACTCCTAGGGTGGTGCTTCGGAGCTGAGAATAACGATATATTCTCCGCGATCGCTCTGCTGAATAATGACAACGGGAGGACGAGCATTTGGTGGGTCATTTTTTGACAAAGAAGGGAATATATAATATTGACCGTCCGTATCAAATAGCAGTCGCCAGATAACTTGGGGAAAGTTAGGATCGGTTTTGTTATTGTAATCTCGTAGTAGTAACTGCTCATATAATTCTATATCTCCGATAATACGAAAATTGCTAATATTAGGATCGTCTGTCGATTGATCTTTATCAACTTTTCTGCCTAATGGTAGTTTGTTTTCTGGTGTTATTAAGGTCACTACTGGTAAGAATGATGTGTCGCTACGGGAGTCTCGTATCGCATCAAGATTTCCTTGAGTTTTAGCGAGGAAAAATAGGGTTGTTAATAACCAGAAGGTTACGACTATTTCATCAATTAAAGCTTTGTCATATTTTTGATAGTTAATTTGTTGAAAATAAAGCAATGATTGAATATTATTTGGTATTTTTGGGTGTTTAGTTTTTAAGCTCCATTTCAATAATTTTAAACGCCATTTATTGAGGATTTTATCTAATTTTTTGGTCAAAATTTTAATCAGATGGAAAATATTTGGAACAATAATCAAAGAAGCGATCGCTATTCCTATAGTACGAAAAAAAGTTGAAAAATCTCCACCCGATAAGTTGCCGAAAAATACCTGTATTGGCACAATTAAAAATGATTCTACAGGTAAATCTAGGGTGGTTACTTCTAGTTGAAAATAACTGAAATAAGCCCAACGATAAATCCAACCTGTGAAATACAAGCCTACTCCTAATACAGTTAATAAACTAGCAATTCTGCCAAACATTTTCTATAAATTCTGATTTTTTTATAATTTTATGCTAATAACTTTTAACTTTTGACTTTATGCAATGGTGCGTTACCGACGGACTGTTAAATGCGTTTCATAGTCTAAATTTTAGCTGTAAATATGCACCCTACAAATTTTGCTTGTTGGCCTCCGGAAAATTTCACTAACATAGTGGGTAAACATATCAGTGATAATTAATATTTCTATCTGATACTAACTATGAAGATAACTCAAATTACAATTATTTTTCTATTAGCTTGTCTGACAGTAGTAGTAGGAGACATCAAACAGGCGATCGCCAACCCTAACCTAATTGTGGAAACTAAACTTGAAGAAGCACAACCTATTCCATTCTCATTACCTGTTATCTTTTCCCTTACGGGTTTAATACCCCACCGTCTACACGGTGCTCAAAATTGTTTGGGGTTAGAATCCCCATGCAATTTTCCCTTCTGCCTTCTGCCTTCTGCCTTCTGCCTTCTTCAATGCTGTAGTGAAACTAAAAAATGGCGATCGCCGAACTGGTGCAGTAGTAGGTGTTAATTCTCAACATATAACGATAAAAAGAGGTGAGAGTAGTGGGAAAGAAGATATTACTAATGTTGCCCGAATTAATTTTAATGACGGGAAAGGTTCTTGGTGGCCAAATTCTGATGGGAGAATAGTCATACGTGGGCCAGAAGTAGATAAAAAAGGAGATATCCGACGTTTTGAAGTACGAGTGGATGGGTTGGTATGGGAAAATGTAGAGGAGAAGGCTATTGAGATTAAACCAGAAAGTGTGATTCGGGTAGATGATAGAGAGGGTATTCCAAGAGGTATGTGGAACGTTACTAAGAGTCGTTATGTTGTAAGTGAGATGGAGTTTGAACCGGAGCGACAAATTTGGATTATTATTGCTAAATTACAGTTAAGAAAGAAAAGGTAGACAAAAAGTAATTTATATAGATTAATTGTTTACTTTTGAAAATTTGCCCACCATGCCTTCTACGATTTTAATGTTCATAATCTTTGGGATAATAATTATGCTATCTGTCGAAGAACTAATTAAAGAAGCTTTGTCTTTACCGAATATACAGAGGTCACTTTTAGTTGAAAAGTTGATTGAAAGTCTAGAGTTTGATATAGACGAAACGATTCAAACTACTTGGATAAATGAAGCTAAAAAACGTCGCAATGAAATTAAGAATGGTGATGTTTTACCTATCCCTGGAGAGGAAGCTTTAGCTGAAGTAAGGCGAATTTTAGAATAATGAAATATGTTTTTCATCCTGCTGCTTTAACAGAATATTCTGAAGCTGTTGAATTTTATGCAGAGCGTCGAGTAGAAATTGCACAGACATTTATTAATGCTGTGGAAAATACAATATTCAAAATAGTTGAATCTCCCACTCGTTGGCCTGTGATTGATGAAGATATTCGCCGATGTCTAATGCGTAAGTTTCCTTATGGTATTTTATACACAATTGAAGATAATTTCATTCTAATTTTAGCAGTTATGCACTGTAGTCGAGAACCTGGATATTGGAAAGATAGGGTCAAGTAAAAGCCATAAGACAATTAATACCATGTCTGATTAAATAACTGTAATAAACAATCTTTACCCAACCTGGTAGGGAAGTTGCATGCAACTTCCCTACATTGCGGTTAATTAATGTTACTTGATATAATAGGATTATAGTAGGGTGAGCAAAGATTAATTATGGTATTGCTCCTGTTACGGTATTGCTCCTGTTACGGTATTGCTCTTGTCTTGCGTGAGCGAGATGCTCACACTAAGCAAGGGTTTGGCAAACAAAGTCTTTTGGTAAGGATTAAAAGATTACTTCTGACTTCTGACTTCCGGGTACTCCCGAATCTCTATTTTCTTTTTTTCAAAGGAGTTTTAATGATTTTCCCTTTCCATTCTTATCTCAAATTGCTCTCGTTTTTCTAATCAGTCAGCTAATATTAATTTCGGATCGTAGTTAAAAGCTTTGGCGTGTCCTTCTCGTATTTTGTAAATTTCTTCTAAAATTTTATCAGGTAACATCATGGTTTTTTCGTGCTAATTGATAAGGTGTACAAAGTATTGGTAATTTACAGCCAAAGTTAGTGCTAATTTAAGATAGTTTTCTCTGGATGTTAGAATTAGCAATATAGCGAAAATTCCATGTTAAAAGAAAGTCTAAACCATAAACAGTTGCTAGGGCAATATAGCAATTCCCACAGTTACGAAGTACATTTACAATCCCCCTAAATCCCCCTTAGAAAGGGGGACTTTGAAGACTTCTCTCTTACAAAGAAAGGGGAATTTTGAAGACTTCTCTCTTACAAAGAAAAGGGGACTTTGAAGACTTTCCTCTTACAAAGAAAGGGGGACTTTGAAGACTCTCCCCTTATAAAGAAAAGAGGACTTTGAAGACTCCCCCCTTACAAAGGGGGGCAGGGGGGGATACAAAACTTTACCTCTCTCTGGTTACTGTCATATTAGCAGCAACAATTAGATATTGGCTTGGTCTGGGGGCGGTTAAATAGCCAATAACACTTGTTTCCAAATATAAAGTTTTACTCATGGCTATTTATTTATTTTTGTTCAAATTTACTTTGCTCAAATTTGCTTATTAGGTTAACACAATTATATTTTATTCGATTATTTATTTCAGGAAAATAAGACAATGAAACGAATTATTATTACTTCTCTAATAGGAATAACAACCCTGACTATAACTCCCCTAATACTGCCACTATTACCACAACGGAGTTACGCCCAAACTTCCAACTCTCAGGCAGAAAAGTTAGAGCAACTGCTCAAAAAAGGACGGCAACAGACTAATGATGGGAAATCTCTGGAGGCGATAAAAACATTTCAAAAGGCGTTAGCTATTGCTAGAGAAATCCAAGACCAAGAAAAAGAGGCAGATGCACATTTTGGTCTAGTTAAGAATTATACTAACATGGGGAAGGTAAAAGAAGCGCTAAGACAATACGACCAATTTCTCTCTCCAAGACAAAAGCTGATATTGATGAAACTGCTACAAGCTAATGAAGGTGAATCTCTGGAGACGATAGAAAGATTTCAAGAGGCATTAGATTCAGTAATATTTCACAAGGCATTAGATGATGTCAAAATATCCCCGAATATAGAAAATGAAAGCTATTTTCTAGCTTCATTGAGATCTAGAGATAGGCCAGAAGAAGCATTAAACTTCTATAACCAAGCTTTGATAATTTATAGAGAATTTAGCGATCGCGATGGAGAAGCTAAGACTCTAAGAGGTATTGGTGGAGCTTACAGCAGTCTGGAAAAAACTCAAGAAGCATTAAACTTCTATAACCAAGCTTTGATAATTTACAGGGAATTGAGCGATCGCGATGGAGAAGCTGAGACTCTAAGAGATATTGGTGGATTTTACAGTAATCTTAAAAAAAACCAAGAAGCATTAAACTTTTACAACCAAGCTTTGATAATTTATAGGGAATTGAGCGATCGCGATGGAGAAGCTGAGACTCTAAGAGGTATTGGTGAAGTTTACAGTAATGTTAGAAAAACACAAGAAGCATTAAACTTCTACAACCAAGCTTTGACAATTTATAGGGAATCTCGCGATCGCTATGGAGAAGCTGAGACTCTCCAAATGATTGGTGCAGTTTACATCTTTCTTAATCAACCCCAGGAAGTGTTAAAATCTTACCAGCAAGCTTTGGCTCTCACAAAGTTAATCGGCGAGCGTCGTGGGGAAGCGACTGCTCTCAATGGAATCGGTGGAGTTTACTATAAAATTACTAAATTCCATAAAGCCTTAACATACTTCCAACAAAGTTTAGCTATTTTCCAGGAAGTTCAAGATCGCCGTGGAGAAGCTGCAAATCTTAATAATATAGGTTTAGTCTACAGCGACATTGGTAAATCCCAAGAGGCATTGAAATACTATCAGCAAGCTTTACCTATCAAGCGGAAAATCGGCGATCGCTCTGGGCAAGCTACTACTCTCATTAATATAGGTGCAGTTTACCGAAATATCAGCAAGCTCCAGAAAGCTTTACCATACTTTCAGCAAGCTTTGTTGATAATGCAGGAAACAGACTATCGCTATGGGGAAGCTACTGCACTCAATAATATTTGTATCATTTACCAAGATGTCGGTAAATCCCAAGAAGCGTTAAAATGCTACAAACAAGCTTTAGCCATCACAAGGGAAGTGAGCAATTTTCATGGGGAAGCTGGCACTCTCAATAATATAGGTTTAGTCTACAGCGACATTGGTAAACCCCAAGAGGCATTGAAATACTATCAGCAAGCTTTAGGCATCAGTCGGCAACTAAGCGATCGCTCAATGGAGGCTACTACTCTTAGTAACATCGGTGTAGTTTACCGAAACAGTAAGCAACCACAGGAAGCAATAAAAAGCTGGAAAGAATCAGTACAAATAACCCTGAAAATGCGTGCAGGTCTACAAAAACAACACCGCAATGCTTTTATACAAGATAATCAAAGCACTTCTGTTGCCCTTATCGATCTCCTCATCGACCAACACCAACCCAATGAAGCCTTAAAATGGTACAACCTTGCAACCACCTTCGACCTCGCTGACTACACTCGTCTCATTGATGCCAAAGTCAAAAACCCAGAAGTACAAAAACTCATCGATCAATGGAATCAAAACTATCAAACCTTACAAATTCTTTATGACAGAGCAGAAGGTAAATGGAGTCTCCCACTTCCCCAAGCACTCAACCGACGACAACCAGGAAAAAATCAACTTCTTTCAAAATCTTCTCTAGAGATATCTAATGAATGGAGTCCCCAACTTTCCCAACAAATTAACGAGTTACAAGCAGAAACTAACCAGCTCGCTGCCGACATTACCGAGAAATATCCCGAAGTCGCTGAACTTTTTGAAACAACCCCAGAAGACATCGACAAACTCAAAGCCAATATTGCACCGGATACTGTTGTTATTCAACCTGCTCTTTTAACTGGTATTAGAAATGTTCCCGATAGCATTGCCATATTCCTTGTCACTAGAGACAAACCCACCATAGTCAAAAAAGTACCCATCGATGCCCAAGAATTCGATCGCCTTCTCACCGAATATCGTGCCCAACTAGAAAACCCCAACGCTGATGACTACGACGTTAACCAAGAAAAACTCTACGACTATCTCATTCGCCCTATCGAAACAGAAATAACAGCTTATTCTCCCAAACAACTCGCCATTATTGCCACGGGAAAACTCCGCTATATCCCCTTTGAAACCCTCTACGACAAACAAACCAACCAATACCTAATTGCCAAATACCCCATCCACAACCTCACCCGCATCTCTGCCACCAGAAAACAGCAAGTAAAAACCACCAAATCGCCCACAGTATTAGCATTTGGCAATCCTCACCCCACAAAAAAAAACCTCCCCGGAGCAGAAATAGAAGCCAAAAGTATCGTAGAAAAGTTATCAGGCAAACATTACACTCAAGAAGATGCAACCCTCGCTCGTTTCAAAAACGAATCCCTGGGTTTTCCCTTAGTGCATCTCGCTACCCACGGTTGCTTTCAAAAAGAGGGTTGCCCCGGTGTCGGTTTAGAAGCTAATAATATTCTGTTTGCCAACGGAGAAAGTTTTAATATTGCCGATGCTGCACTTTTAGGATTAGAAAATACAGACTTAATTGTGTTGAGTGCTTGCCAAACTGCCATGAAAGCTGACTCCAACGGTGAAGAAATAGCGGGAGTTGCCTATTTATTTGAGCGTGCTGGTGCTGATGCGGTTATTGCTAGTTTATGGAATGCCGAGGATGAGATAACAAAGGATATTATGGTGAAATTTTATGAGAATGTGAAGGAAGGAATGACGAAAGTGGAGGCATTGCGTCAGGCAAAGTTAGATTATGTTAGGGAAAATATTCATCCATTTTATTGGTCGCCTTTGATTT
>JBARXI010000240.1:0-13892 GCA_049647275.1 Microcoleaceae cyanobacterium | reverse complement strand
ATGCTAACAGCAACTGGATTATGGAACTTATATCTGATGGCAGCATAAATAATAAAATCACTAACAAATATATCTGTTTTCATTTTCGTTTTTTCCTAACCTAAGTTATTTCCCAACAACTCTATTATAATCCTGTTCGGCATGGGTTATGTACAAATCCCCAAGATTGGAAATTTTCGAGTATTCATCGGTTTATCGCTCAGGAAATTTATCCGGCAAATTGGGGAAAAGATGAAAGTCCAGAAATACCCCAACAAATTTGGGATGAATAAAACGTAGGGTGTGTTAGCGATAGCGTAACGCACCGAAAAATATGGGATGGTGCGTTAATGAAATGTAACGCACCCTACAAGATCATGCGATCGCACTTGTTGACCACAAAATCCGTTAGAACCTGACCAAGATATCTGCTAGTTTATTATTGTTCATGCCTTGTAAGTCAGGTATTGAAATTGAACTCTTACTTCGGACGTTAATTTCTACGATAACAGTGTTTCGTTGATCACCCAAGGACATCTTTGATAGCTCCTCTTTGGTTCTGATTTTTTTGTCCCGAAGCCAAATATATAATGCTGCACTTCCAATCAGCTCATTATTATCTAAGCTTTGTAGATATGGGATATTTTCTGCACTGCCAAGGTCTAGCTCGACAATAAGTGTGTTGCGCTTGTCATCATCGGACATGGTTGCCAAATCCCTTTGGTTTCGCCAGCCACCCTCAAGTAGAACTGAATTCAAGGAAGCGCTATCATGAGAAAATTTATCTTTTGACCGAGTCCAGAAAGTGCCATTCGACCATTTAATCTGATTATCAACAAGCTTACCTGTAAAAGTATTGTCGTCAGGGAAAGTCACTGAAATCTCAGTATCACTAACAATTTTACCCGTAGCCGTTGGACGATTATAAGCACTCATGTCAATCGTTACATTAGCTTCGGAAACGCTGATTACAGGTCCTGGCTTCCCTTCATACAACCAAACTCCAGCAAATTGAGAGCGATTCCAGAAACGGCCATTAGACCATTTAATCTGATTATCAACAAGCTTACCTGTAAAAGTATTGTCGTCAGGGAAAGTCACTGAAATCTCAGTATCACTAACAATTTTACCCGTAGCCGTTGGGCGATTATAAGCACTCATGTCAATCGTTACATTAGCTTCGGAAACGCTGATTACAGGTCCTGGCTTCCCTTCATACAACCAAACTCCAGCAAATTGACTAGGTATTGATACCGCACCACCAGCAAATTGACTAGTTAATTCATTCATGATGTTTTGTCTTTCGTTTATTTAGCTACATTTTTGACTTTGGACGGAAAAAATTTGATTACCTGTCCTCCGTTAACTCAATAATGCGCAACTTCTCCCGTAAACACCACCAAAGTTTGCAACTTTAATAAAAAAGTTAAGGATATAGTTTCAAAGCCATTCCCCATATCGGTTTCAGGAATCTAAAGCTTAAGAGCTTCGCCACCATTGGGGAAGAAATTGCTTAACTTTGGAAAAACTCAAAAGTTATAAACTCTACGCTAGTGCATCAGTAAAGTGTGGGATAAGTAATCAAGTCTTCCAGTTCCAAGGAGCGATGTAGCTATGCTAGGTTTCGATATGCATGAACATGGGCATTATGAATCAAATTTGTATTTTTTGGCACGTCCATAACAGCAACAGAATTTCTTGTGGCAATTCATGCACATTATCGCTATCCATCCAGAAATCAACTGATAATAAGAATATGTCAAGAAGACAAAAAACAACACTCAACCAAGCCAAAAAACTCCCACACTTTCTTTATGCACAACCAACTCTACTTCAGGTTTCGCAACTTTAACATATCTACACACAATCTGAGTCTCAATATTGTCAGGAATTTACAGTTAAGTCTGTATAATCTCAGTTCTGATATTCTTCGGAATTTACGGTTGAGCATCTAATATCAAGGAATATAGAGAGTAATGGTGCATTGTAATTATTTCAGTAACAGTATAGTAGGGATTCGATCGCCCATCTAGCATCCCTATACAGAAATACAATTTAGTTGACTCGCAAACAACCTTTTATTAACATTTTTTTTAACTAGATACAATGAGCAATTATACACGGCGACGCGGTGTCAAACTCACAGATCAAGCTTTAAGGAAACTCATTCAAGCTAAAACCGAGGCCGAAATTGAGCAAAATAAACGATACACCCTCGAATTTATCAGTGAAAAAACAGGCTTAACTCCCAATACCCTGAGCAAAATATTTATCGGATCAGTAGGAGTTGATAAGCAAACCTTAAAGTGCTGCTTCCATACCTTTAATATAACCTTGACAGAGGAGGATTATCTCTACCTGAAGTCTAATCAAGATAATCTGACCGAGATTAACTCAATACCCCCTGCCGAAACCTTCTCCCTCCTTGAACAAGACTACAATTCTTGTGGCGATATGCTGCGCGATCGCAACAATACCCCCCAAGCAAAAAAAATGGTTCAACCACAAGACGATCTGCAACCTCGTCCGCCAACCGCACCGGGAGGACAGATGCCTCTAGATTCTCTCTTTTACATTGACCGTCCCATCCTCGAATCCCTCTGTTACGAAGGTATCCAGGAACCAGGTACACTGTTGAACATCCGCGCGCCCAAGCAAATGGGCAAAACCTCCCTAATGAGTCGCATCCTGGTTTTCGCTAAATCCCTTGGTTATCAAACCGTTTCTCTGAACTTACAACTCGCCGATGCCAAGATTTTACAGAACTTAGAAAGCTTCCTACAATGGTTTTGTGCTGGAGTTAGCAAGGAGTTAGAATTGCCCAATGCGCCAATGACGCATGAGCGGATGGAGGAGTTTTGGGATAATTCCTTGGGTAGCAAATCAACTGCGACTGACTACTTCAATGATGCGATCTTAGCCAACCTAGATCGACCTCTGGTAATAGCTATCGATGAACTCAATCAGCTTTTTGCCTACCCCGATATTGCTCGTGAATTTCTCCAACTTCTGCGAACCTGGTCTGAGCAAGCTAAAGCAAGGGTGACAGACAGTAATCTTTGGCACAAGCTGCGACTGGTGACGGTTCATTCTACGGAAATTGTGATGCCGACCTCAATTAATCCCTCCCTGTTGAATACTGGGCTGGTCATCAATTTACCAGAGTTTACGCAGGCTCAAGTGCAGGATTTAGCAAAGCGGTGCGAACAAGAGATAACCGAACAACAAATTGAGCAACTAATTACCCTTCTGGGCGGACATCCCTATCGGTTGCAGTTGGCGTTTTATTCCCTACATCAGCAGACTATAACTTTAGAAGAACTTTTAGAAAATTCTGGTAGGGCAACTGCTCTTTATGCAGAACATTTACAACAACAATGGTCGAACTTGCAACGCTACGATGAATTATTGCTGCTCTTTACTGAAATTGTCAGTAATTCCAAACCCTTAGAAATAAAAGCAGCCCCAGGTTATCAGTTGCAAAAGATGGGATTAGTTCACCTAGAAGGCGATTCGCAAAGCTATCCGTCCCGGAATCGCGCAAGTCTGTGTTGTGAGTTATTTCGTCCGTTTTTTCTGAGAATTATAAATTAATTAGCCCCAACTCTCAGGAAATAAAGAAAGTTGGGGCGGTTTTTCGAGTAGATTTTAAGTTGAAGCATTTGTCAGGCGAGCACGATCGTCACCAACTTTACGCTAGAGCAGATTCTTGAGTTCTGGCGAAAATCATTCTACCCGCAGAAGTTTGTAATGAACTTGTGACTACCACTCGCACTTCATCACCCACATAAGCACTACCAGATTCAACCACTACCATTGTGCCATCATCCAGATAGCCAATACCTTGAGATGGTTCCTTCCCTTCTTTACGAATTTTAATTTCAATGGTATCCCCTGGTAAATAAGTGGGGCGCATTGCCTGAGTCAGGTCATTCATATTCAGTATAGGAATTTTTTGTAAACTTGCCACTTTAGATAAGTTGTAGTCGTTGGTCAACAAAGTACCATTAATTTCGACAGCAAAACGAATCAGCTTCGCATCCACTGTAGAAATTTCCTCATAATCAGCAAAGTGGATTTGAATTTGAGAAGGATAATTTTCCTTCAGCCGATTCAGGATGTCCAACCCTCGTCTACCTCTAACTCTTTTTTGATCGTTAGAAGCATCGGCTATAAGCTGTAATTCTTGTAATACGAACTGTGGCACAAGAATTTGCCCTTCCAGGAAACCTGTTTCTAGTAAATTTTCAATCCTGCCATCAATGATGCAGCTAGTATCCAAAATCTTAGTAGCAGAAGGTTTAAGAGTGCCTTCTGCTACTAATACTGCGTCTAGACTGTTGGGATTAATCAGGCGTAGGAAACCACGACCATGAGTATCAGCTACGTTAACTCCTGTAAAGCCCAGCATGACACTGCCTAAGACTGCTACTAGAGGCTTAATAAAGCCAAACTCTTGGGGAATAGGCAGTAAAAATAGTGGCGCTAGCATCAAATTTGCCACTAATAGTCCCATGACTAAGCCTATTGCCCTAGTTAATAACATATCAACAGGCATTTGGCTTACTTTTGCTTCCAGTCGCCGATATGTAGTTTGAAATACTAATCCTACTACAAATCCAATCAACGAGGTGAAGGCAGATAATACTGAACGTAAGCCTTCGATATTGGTGACTTCTAGCAGTACGTTTGGTGGAAGTACTTCTATGCTGTAGAAGCCTATTCCTGCTCCAGCTATTACGAATGAAATGATTATGATTGCGTCAAGCATTGTTTCAAGCCTATATAAATTTAATCAAATTTCCCCTTTAGGAACTCAGTAGTTATAACTGAGAACTATTTGGGCTGCTCAATTTTAGTTCTATTATATCTTTACTGTTAACGATCGATTCTGTACGGTTCTATTTTACTTAGGAACTAAAATTTTATTGGTTGAGGGCCTTTTAATAATTAACCCTAATTTTTTAGTCACTCGTGAAATATCAAATCTATCTTACAGTAGAAATACTGTGATTATTTTTACCTTAATTATAATGAAAAGATTGTAGGCATTTCATTTATTATTCTCTCCAGTATTAAGCTAACAAAGTTAAGTTCTTTTTCTTGAGTGCTTCTTACATTCGCCGTGCGACGGCGCAATTTTGCACTCGCTTTTTTTATTTTTTAGATTAATATTTTCATTTCCCAGGATAAATTTTGTTTCTGGTCAATTTCACTACTACTCATTAATTTAATAATTGTTTAAGATAGTTTTATAAAGTACATAGTTGTTCACTCTAATTTCTCCATGAAGAGGTAGGTCGGAAATTACTATCATTCCTAGGTCGGCTTATGTCCATATACCTTTTTGCCGACGGCGATGCTATTACTGTGATTTTCCCGTTTCTGTAGTGGGCGATCGCCGCAGAGGCGAGAATTTTACTCCTATTCAAGAGTATGTGGAGGTAATCTGCAAGGAAATTACCATTACAAAATCTTTTTGTCAACCCCTAGAAACTATTTTCTTTGGTGGTGGGACTCCTTCTTTGTTGTCAGTGGGTCAATTGGGTCAGATTCTAGAGGCCCTTGAAGAAAAATTTGCCATTGTAGCCGATGCTGAAATTTCTATAGAAATGGACCCTGGTACTTTTGACTTGAAACAGGTGCAAGGGTATCAGGATCTGGGAATAAATCGAGTTAGTTTAGGTGTTCAAGCATTTCAAGATGATTTGTTGCAGGTTTGTGGGCGATCGCATAATGTCTCTGATATTTATGAGGCGGTGGACAAATTACATCAAGCGGGGATTGTTAACTTTAGTATCGATTTAATTTCGGGACTCCCACATCAAACTTTGGCACAGTGGCAAGCTTCTTTAGAGGCAGGGATAGCTATTTGTCCAACTCACATATCAAGTTATGACCTGATTGTTGAACCTGTAACCGCTTTTGGGCGCTACTATCAAGCCGGTAATAGCCCTTTGCCGACAGATGAAAACTCGGCCCAAATGTATCGAATGGCACAGCAATCGTTAACGATTTCAGGATATGAACATTATGAGATATCTAATTATGCCAAGACAAATTATCAGTGTGGCCATAATCGAGTTTATTGGGAAAATATTCCGTATTATGGCTTTGGTATGGGTGCAGCGAGTTATTTAGAAGGACAAAGATTTACCCGACCGCGTACGCGGAAGGAATATTATCAATGGGTGCGATCGCTTCAAGATTCTAGTTTAGACAATCAGGGCATTTATACTCCGAATAATAACTTAGAAAATGATCGGGAATTTCTGTTAGAAACACTGATGCTAAGATTTCGCTTGGCTGAAGGGATGAATCTATCAGCATTATCTCAGCAGTTTGGTCAACAAACTGTGGAGCAAATATGGATTTGTTTGCAACCCTATCAAAGATTAGGTTGGGTAGAATTCATTAATCCAAAAGGTATAGCAACTGTACTTTCAGACAACCAAAAACCACCCATAGATGGATATTTGAGATTTACCGATCCTGAAGGTTTTTTGTTCTCCAATACTGTGTTATCGACGTTATTTAGCAAACTCGGAAATTCTATCAGTATTACACTCTAAAAGTTTGAGTATTTGTACTGATGAAATAGTACATTGCAAATAGGTAGCTTGAGCTGATGAATATTATTCCACAAAAAGTAATAAGAAAGGCGATAGAGCGATCCCTATTAGTCTATAATCAAGATATTGGCGCTCAAAGATAGAGAGATCGGTCGGGTTGCTAATCGGCAGAAAAAAATTTAGAGGGAAATAAAGATTGTGACTATAGCACTAGATAGATTACCACAAAAGCAAGGTCAGAAAGTTCTCTGTTTTTACGTTAATACTACTCGCCAAATGCAAGTAGTGAGAATTAGTAATATTCCAAGTGAGCAGTGGGAACACGTTGTTTTTCCTGGAGAACGTTTCTTATTTGAAGCTATCTCAGAAGCAGAATTAGAAATTTATCAAACTCTAGAAAATGGTGAGATTAGATGCGAAAGTTTGTTATGCAAACGTTTGCAGGTTAATGAATAAGTTAATAGTTCAGACCTGGTATAAATGAGTTGGATTTGATGAGTTATAACAGTTGGTAATAGACCGTAAATTTTGCTACTTATTACTAATTATTCTCAATATCAAGTCTAATTAACTTGTGAATATTGAAGAGATATGGGTCTCTATAGGCAGGCAGAATATCAGTTTTCTGCCTGCTATTTAATATTATTAATATTAAACATATATAAAAAGCAGATTTTGTCAGACTCCGAGAATGCCTAACTTTTTTTCTTCCTAGTAATGAGATTTTCACAATTCATTAGTAAACGCTAAAATCCTGATAAGTGGTTAGATAAAATTAATTGTGCACTTTTGATAGTATGGAGTAGGGAGAGAAAAATAGTGGTGGTATATAGTAATGGTAAAGGAAGAAGAAAAGTGGGGGGAGTGTGGGAGTAGGGGAGAAATTAAAAAATATATATCCTCACCATTACTATCAAAATTAACTGTATATTTGATGGTCAAGTTAAGTAGGTAGGAAAAATTATTTTTATCTCCACGGAGAAATCACACAAGTATGTTTCCTGTTCCCTACTTACAAATGTTAAATTAATTTTGTACAGGTACTTATAACTAACTATTTACTACTTAGTTATAAATCAGGAGTCACCTCATCAAGAGTCTGAAGGGAAGAGGTAAGACAAGACTTTGCAATTATGGAGGTCAGACAATTTTTTTTATGCCTAATTAAACGAATTTGATATGATGTAATGACTTTAAGGATGATATATAGCGTTTACAAATGAGTTGTAAAAATCTCATTGCCAGAAACAGAGAAAATGAGACTAAACATCGCAAAAGTAGAAAAGCCAATGAGTAAATATCGAGACATAGATCGAAGTCATGGACGGCAAATCAGGAGAATAATTACTGTATTTGAAGGGGAAAATATTAAACATAAAAATTATCCCCATATTCGAAGCTTTATTAAGATAGACAGAAAAGGAGTAAGAGGAAAAAAAAGTCGGAATAAACTTTGTCTGATATTAATAGTAAACTGTTATCATCAGAAATATTTTGGGAAAAAATTAGAGGACATTGGGCGCTTGATGTGATTTTTAATAAAGATAAATCGAAAATAAAAGGGCTACAAGCAGCTCGGAATCTTTCACTTTTGTACACAATAATTATCAATATTTATCTAAAATGAGGTTTTAACTCAATTAAAGAAGGAATATATTGGCTCTTGAAATCATTGGGATAAAATCTTAGCGCTCTCTAATTAAATAGACAATAAAAAATATTTTTCGTAAAAATCAAGGATCTAAAAAATGAGAATAAAACGATTATATCTTGTTTTCAAAGGATGATTAGAAGTTTTTATGCTCAAAAAAAAGAGCAAGTTATTTTTCCGGCAAAATCAAAATCAATTACATTAAAATTGATAAATATTAGGGGCAAAAACACAATTGTGTTTTTGCCAAAATTGACTACTGATTTTGGAGAATAAAAACGCCCTGCCTTATTAAGAGGGGTAAGGGGGAATCGTTTATTGCGGTTATTTAATGTAACTTGATATTAGATGCTATTCCTCCCGATCGGGAGACTCATAAAAATACCCTAACTATTTGTAGTAAATATTAATCGCGCCTGGTATAATTTGTAAACTTTTCACTATAGAATACTTTTCTATTTATTTAACTAAAGACAGTATAAATAACTTTTTTAATAGTAATAATAAGTAAGGATTCAGATATTAAGATATTGGAAGAAGAAACAAAACTGATGAGTTATCATCATCCTTGGCGATCGCCTTTCAAGACTCCTCAAAGAAATCAGTGACGGAACGCCCCTGGGGACGACAGGTTTGTACAAGGTTTGTACAACAGTCAATAAGTTGGCTGTTTGTTGAAATCGTTCCATGCTTCTTGAAGCATCGCTGACTTTTCGCGATTGTGATTGCTAATCGTAATGACCGCTCTGCTAGATTATGATCGGAGGGAACCTTAGTATCTTCACCAGTTCCTTTATTGACCGAATAAATAAGGTCTCAAGCCTCCCCTTTCAAGGGGATAAAAAAGAAAATTTCCCATTTTCTTGCCTCCCTATTGCGGGAGGTACTACTGATAACTGATAACTCAAATGACAAGTAGTTGAGGTATTCTGGAGTTAGGGGTGGAAGTGATTGACTCATCTCCTTAATCTACCCTTGTTAGATTTTTTGTCAAGCGAGCGAATATTTCTATAACTTAGTTTCTCCTGACCACCGAAGCGTTGGCGAAGCCTAGCTTTTCCACTATCACGGACATGAAAAGCTACATCGCTCTCACCTGAATCCTTACAATAATAAAGCGATCGCATGATTGAAGATATCAGCAATCGCTCTCCCAATTATGCCTAATTTTTTGGCGTTGCACAATGACAAATGATTTGGGATTTGGGATTTGCCAAAATGATTAACAAACTTGTTTTTTTCCTGCCATTTTCCCGACAAATTTTTGGCAGTATCATTCCATAATGTGCAGCCCTAATTTTTTTGTCTACACCTTTCCCAAAAAAACTCAAACTAACTCAAACTTATAACAACTTTAATAACGCTTCAGCTAAGTATTCATATTGGGAAAAGCTATTATAAATCTGATCCGAAATCCGTAAAAGTTGCTTTCTTTTGTTCGGCCAAGGAACTATCGGCACCTCAATTCTCAACTGTTCCCATAAATCATTTTGTAAAAGTGTAATTAAGCCACTATAAGCCTCCTCTTCGTCACGGTCGGGCAATTTTACAAGTGCCATTGAACCGATCATTTCATCTGGGTAACAAGAAGTTTTTATTCCCAACTTTTCCTGCAATAAATGTCTAGCAGCTAATGCCATCGAATGATTTTTTTGCATTAACTCCGACCAACCCCCAGGTAACAATGAATTCATAAATTTAATAGCTTCCGGTACACACAAAAAGCGGTAGGATCGTCAGTTCCCATCCAATCAAATTCTAAGTGAAATCACGATTTATCTGTGTGGCAAGAATTAGCACCATGACTAATAGTTAAAGGATGAATATTTTGTTGTTTATCTCTACGTACATATAAAAAACCTGCACCTTTGGGCGCATACAACCATTTATTCTAAGTGGGAATGGTACCATTCCCACTGCATGGGCACCATCAACTAATGTATCGACACCTCGTTTAGTTAATTCTGTTACTAGTTGTTTGATGGGAAATACAAATGCTGTTTGACTGCTAATGTGATCGAGCAATGCGAGTTTTGTTCTCGGTGAAATGTGTTTGATAACTGCTTCAATTATTTGTTGAGGAGATTTTACCGGAAAGGGGAGGAATGCTACTATTACTTTAGCACCTGTGCGATCGCTAATAAAATTCAGCGCGTTGCGACAGGTATTGTATTCTTGGTCTGTTGTTAACAACTCATCGGTGGAGGAAAAGTCGAGGGAACGTAACACAGCATTTACCCCAGTCGTTGCATTGGAAACAAATGCTAACTCGTCTGACTTTGCACCAACGAACTTTGATAACTCCCCTCTTGCTTCATCCAGTAAGCTTTCAAACTCTCGGATAAAAAAACGTACTGCTTCTCTTTCTAACTGTTCCCGCAGTCGTGTTTGGACTATCAGGACAGGTGATGGACAAGCGCCAAAAGACCCATGATTGAGAAAAGTCAAATTTGAGTCAAGAGACCAATATTCAAGCCAGTTATTGGCCATATTATTTTGAAACATCAATTGATTAATCCTAGAATTCTAAACTTAAGATTTTAGTAGAACTATGAAACCACTAAATCTCCTTAAGTCAAAAACCTAAAATTTGAAACTCCCCGGGTAGGATTCGAACCTACGACCAATCGGTTAACAGCCGACCGCTCTACCACTGAGCTACCGAGGAATGCGTTACTTTTAATTCTTCAGCAACGATTACTAATCATAACTCTAGTTCTAGAAATTGTGCAACCCCTTTTTATATTGTTTTTTCTTATCTTTGATTCACACTTTTATAAAATTCTCCTATTTGATTTTTAGCCAATTATATGATATATATCTTGAATTACTTACCCATTCTTAATTCTGCCAAACGCCTTTGAGATTCTGGATCTAGATAACTAGCCAGAAAACGACTAGATCCTCTTTTGCTTTGCTTACATCGATGCCGGACACGAGTAGCGACACTTTCAACATCATGAGCAAGCTGTTGAGAAGAAATCCATTCTGCTCCATAGCCGACTACAGTAAGCTGTTGAGCGCGGTCTGAAGTAGCCACAATCAGCCGACTCTTAGACAAGCGTATCTCTTGACGAAGATTAGCACAAGTTTTCTCTATGTGTGTATCTGCTGTTTGGCCAAACTCTGTATAGTGAACTGATAAATTATCTGTAATAATTTCTTTGACTGTAGGAGTATATTGATACTGGGAATCAAAGACTATCTGAGTATTTAAGCCTTGACTGGCAGTATAGTTTACCAGAGCCTCAATTAAATCTCGTCTAGCTGTTTCCAGACCGTGGATGCTGTGACTATCTCGCAGACGAGGCCACAAACCAATAACGTTATAGCCATCTACAAGCAGAAATACTCGTCTTAAAGGGCATGACATGATTCAAGAGAATGACTCTCCACAAAATATTAACAAATGTAACACTACTACATTATCATAATTATTCAAATTTGCAGATGGTAGATTTTCCATGTACCTTCAACAGGCTATAGCCTGTTGAAAGTCGAGAGGCTAATAGTGGTCAAGGGTAATTTTAATATACTACTGGAAAAAAAGTTGCTCTAACGTGTCCTCAATCCTATATACGATCGTCTAAATTCTCAATCAGACATTTCTTTAACAATTCGGGGTTTCCTTGGTCAACAACTTGACCCCTTGACAAAAGAAATGCCCCATCACTATAATCTAATTCATTTAAGCGATGAGTCACCCAAAGAGCAGTAATACCCCGGTTTTTCACCAAGCTCTGAACTTGAGTTACCAAGTCTAACTGACTATCTGGGTCAAGTAAAGCAGTAGGTTCGTCCAGAAGTAAGATGTCACAGTTGCGAGCAATGGCTCCGGCGATCGCAATTCTTTGTTTTTGACCCCCACTCAGAGCATATATAGGTCGGCGTTGTAGATCCAATAGATTCACAGCAGCTAAAGCTTCATCTACTCTGTGACGGATCTGAGGCTGAGAAAGCCTCTCTTCAACCAGTCCAAAAGCTACATCTGCTCCTACTGTAGGCATCACCAATTGATGGTCTGGATTTTGGAAAACAAAACCCATTCGCCCTTCCAGAAAAATTTCTCCAGACTGGGGAGATAAAAGACCTGCCAATAATCTCAGCAAAGTAGATTTGCCACTACCATTAGTACCCAGGAGCATCCAAAATTCTCCCTTGGGTACTTTTATAGAACAGGACCGTAATACTTGGTCACCACTAGGCCAATTAAAACATAGGTCCTCCACTATGATTGCTGAATGGGCAGTTTGAATAGCTTGATCCGATGGCTTCATAGTTTGACACTCTCCTCTATGAATGATGGAGGTAATTCTCGTTTCACAAGGTGTGTCTAAATTTAAAATATTGTTTGAACTCCCCAAACACATTGCTCTTTACGAGCATTCTTCCGGTCTAACCGACCTTAGTAATAGGACTAGAAAATACTGAGCAAATATTTCCTTCAGCTTAGGTATGACGTTTAATACATACCACTTTTACTACTGGAAAAGTATATATCTAAATATATTGACCACACCAAGAATGGCAAATCAATTAATTATTTACCTTAGCTTCCAATTGAAGTTGCAGAACATAGAGGTCGAGCAGCTCATTGTGTCAGATTCACAAAACCTGGCGGTCTTCCTGTCGCAGCAGTACCAGATTTTTGGGAAATCTGAACCCCAGAAATTTCACTGGTTACAACAGCAATCTTTTTCTCTGGCATTTTTTCGCAAGTCAGTTCTAAAACCTCGCGGTTACCACTTCTCATAGATTCCAAGACTTTTTGATATAGAGACTCGGCATCCTCAGCAGACTTACGTTGTACTGAAAAAGGCACAGGAGTATATTTAACAATGATGTCAATAGTGAACATTTCTTAATTATTGAGTTTTAATGTAGCAATACCATTTTTAGTCTGACAGTCTCACTAAACTTATCAAAGGAAGATAGTTGACATCCGACGGACGTTGTGATGTAGCCTGTTTTACGGGATTCGCAAACCGCGCTAACCACAACTGCACTAACACGAAGCGCGGTTTCTGTATAACCTACCTCAAAAGTCGAACCTATTTAGGGTCTAAAGGCGTGCTCCACAGAGAATCCAGCAAGGTCTTAGGGGAAACTCCCATGAGTGACTGGCGTTGCAACTGCCAGTCAAGCAGTAATATTCATACTAGCAAATTGCTGTAGCCAGCGCAACATTGATTGTCATTCATTTCTAGGCTGTGTGCGGAATTATTTCCCGACATTTATTAGCCCCCTCCCGACCATCGCTGAGAGAAGAGCGCGGGTATAAATGACAAAGTTTGATAGAACACTTGACTTTTTCTCATAAACATCGGGATTGGCCGATTAATTTTGGTTAACACCGAAATTAATCTTAATTACTTTAGAAAGCTGAACCTAGAACAGGTAGGCAAGATAAATATGGCCATAAAAATCTTTAAAATTCCAGATTCCGCACTTCAACATCAAGCATAAAAGATTGCATTTTTAGGTAACAGAGATTTCAGACCTTTTTACCTTCCCATAAGTCATTCATTATTACCAATCACGATATTTTATCAAAAAAAATACTTACCTAGGGCGTGTCATCAATTAAAATTTTGACATTGAGAGTATAGTATGCTTATGGTTAAGCGTGCAGAATCAAAAAAAATCAGAGCTTCTCTAACATGACTAAACGCTATGGTTTACGGGATTAC
>JBARXI010000239.1:0-7036 GCA_049647275.1 Microcoleaceae cyanobacterium | reverse complement strand
CCCCTCAACGAACAAAAACGCATAGTCGCCAAAATAGAAGCGTTACAGGAGAGGAGTCAACGAGTCAAAGCCGAACTTGAGGCAATACGTCCCCTGTTAGACAATTTTCGTCAATCTGTTCTCGCTGCTGCGTTTCGTGGCGATTTAACCAAAGATTGGAGAGAGAAAAACCCAGATATTGAACCTGCGTCGGAGTTATTGGAGAGGATAAAAATTGAACGGCGTCAGCGTTGGGAGGAAGCAGAATTAGAGAAAATGGCAGCACAGGGCAAAACTCCCAAGGATGAAAAGTGGAAGCAAAAGTATAAAGAGCCTGCATCTGTTGATACTGAGGGTTTGCCAGAATTACCGGATGGGTGGTGTTGGGTGAATGCTGACCAGTGTACATTTTTAATTACTGATGGGGAACACGCTACACCAAAACGTTCTAATAATGGTGTTTATTTACTCTCAGCCCGAAACATTCTTAATGGGAAAATTTCTTTTGAGAAAGTAGATTATGTATCAGAAGAGGTTTATCAAAAGCTAGAAAAGCGACTAAAAGTAACTACAGGCGATGTTTTACTATCTTGTTCTGGAACAGTAGGTCGCTCCTGCATTGTTCCAAAGGATTTAAAATGTGCTTTTGTTAGAAGCGTTGCTATTTTGAAGCCTATCTTTTCAATGGGTGAATATTTATCATTAGCTCTTCGTTCTCCTCAACTTCAATCTCAAATAGAGAAAAAGAAGACACAAACGGCACAATCAAATATTTTCCAAGGTCGCATTAAAACTTTAGTCATTCCAGTTGCACCATTACAAGAGCAAACAGTTATTTTAAAAGCAATAAAGGAAGTTGTTCAAATTGCCGACACCATAGAACAACAATACCAAAAAGCAGAAACCGACTTAAAAACCTTAAACCAATCCATCCTCGCCAAAGCATTCCGAGGGGAACTCGTACCCCAAGACCCCAACGACGAACCCGCATCAACCCTATTAGAAAAGATTCGCGCCGAACGAGAAACCACCAACAAAACCACCAAACAGAAAAAATCAACTACCACCAAAACTACCAACCGCAGTCGCAAAAAAACCACCCAAAAACCACCACCACCAGAAACACCAACCCAACTAAAATTACCAGGATTTGAATAAATACTTAGGGTTTGCTGAAAAAGTCTTTTTGTGGGGGGTAGGAGTCATTTCAGTTAGCCTCGTCCGGAGGAGCTACGCTTTTCATGTCGCGTAGCGAAACAGTTATCAGTTATCAGTTATATCATGTCCGGATAATCAGTTATAAAAAAACTTTCTCCCTTCTAAACTTTTCTTTCCTTCTGCCTTCTGCCTTCTGCCTTCCCTTCTGCCCTCTGCTGTTCTAGATAACTAAAGCCTTCTGCTGTTCTAGATAACTAAAGCCTTCTGCCTTCTGCCTTATTCAATTAATAAGGACTGCTATCATCCCTGGGATTACTATACCACAAATATTTAGCTTCCGGGGGTGTATCGGGTACATAATAAACTTCCATTTGCGCCATCATTTGCAGGTAAATTCTTCTGATTTCACTCTCATCCTCAATGATGGAATCAGTATCAAAATTATAGCCCCACACTGGCTCATTTTCCATGCTGTAGATAATGCCATAATTTTCTTCCCACCACCCATCTGTTTCCAATCTCATCGCCTTAATATCCGCTATCCATTCCCGTTCCTGTGTCACCATCACTGCCTTATGAACGCTATAAGTATCAGTGGGTGAGGGATTATTTCTGCAATAGATGTAAGCCAAACAAATCAAACCTTGGTCTTTTTCCTTTTCCTTCTGCTTAGTGGGGGAATCTCCCCATATTAATCCTGGTATTACGCAGGAAATAAAAATTGTTGCTCCTAGCATAATCATGGGATTCCATGCTGCTGCTTTCCAAATTAGAGCGGGTGCTGCACTGTTTCCTGCTGCTGTCAAACCTCCTGCTGTGGGAATGGCTACTTTGAGAATTTCTGGAGCAATTTTTGTACCTACAAATTGTGCTGCGGAGTAGGTTAATACTTGGTCTATTCCTAAGTTATTAGCTATAATTTTATCTACATTTGCCACTTTAATTGATGCGGACATTTCCGGGTCATTAATAATTAAATCAATATTTGCAGATGCCTGCTCAACCTCATTCTTTTCCCCTCTAAGTAATTCTTTGAGCCAATCTTTAGCCGTGTCTAATTCCTGTGGGATATCTTCTATTAATAAATTTCTTAAAAAGTCTAAGCGATAATTAATTCCAGATTTAATATCTTCAATAATCGGCATAGGAGAATCAAATATTATATCCCTACTCATTCTCAGTTTAGTATCAAAAATATTAGTTAAATCTGGTAATTCTCTTAGTAATTTAATTGGCAAAGCAGTACGGTCATAATCATCATCAACATCTGGTACTAATATGGGTTGAAAGTAATCATTATCTGACAAATTATCAGCATTAATTTTATTAACTAAATTGGGATTTTCTTGGAAATATATTGCAGCGTCTAATACACCTTTTTCGGAATAGGGAAAACCAAATAATTTGAGAACTACTGAAGAGGATAATTTAGAGAGAGGAGCAATCATATTAGTAGGAGTAGGAGTCATTATATCAAGAATTCCACTCATTAATTCCTGTATCCATTCGGGAAAGTCCCAAGTAGGATTAGCATCTATTTCAAGCCTTTCTGATACTGCTGGTAATCTTAATCTCAGACTGGCATAATCTTTCCAGTTAGTTTTTACCAAATCATTCCACATTCCCAATAGATTTTTTTTATCTCCTACAGACTCATATTTTTTAGAATTAAAATGTCTATTGCAATTCCTGATTGACTCACAGGATAGAGTGGAAATTACTGAAGTGTATTGAGAAAATGGTAGCCTTTCTGTTACTTCTCTCAAGAATTCTCTGTAGAATCTAGCACCATAAGGTTTATATTTTTTCATATACATTCTATTCTTATGGCTGAGAATAAAAAAGTCTTCAGTTCCTCCCCCCAAGGTTGTAGATAACCAGTTGCTCAGGGGGAATCTGTTGTTGTTAGTCCAGTTGCTCATAATTTTTAAGAAGGCAGAAGGCAGAAGGAAAGGCAGAGGGCAGAAGGCAGAAGGCAGAAGTATTTAATTAAGTAGGTTGGCATGAAAATTTATCGTCATGATAAGGCAGAAGGCAGAGGGCTTTAGTTATCTAGAACAGCAGAAGGAAGAAAATAAAAAGGGTATTGTTGTCCTACTTAATTGTAACAAGAAAGAAGGCAGAAGGGTTAGAGAAGAATTTAAAAAAGGAAATGTATGATAACCGGATTTGCTATTATATTATTCTTCAAACTTTCTACTTCCAACTTATGAATTATAGAAATCAATTCATTTGGCAACGTGGTGTTCAACTTGCAGTTCATTGCTACGAAGTTACTAAACATTTTCCTCGATCTGAAATCTACGGTTTAACCAGTCAAATTAGACGTAGCTCTGTTTCTATACCATCCAATATTGCAGAGGGATACGGAAGACAGTACAAGAGAGAATATATACAATTCCTTCATTTAGCATTAGGAAGTTTGCGAGAGTTAGATACCCAATTAATTATCGCAAAACAGGCTGGATTGGCTGATGAAAAGTTGTTAAACCCAATTATTAAAGAAACAGAAGAAATGCAAAGAATTATGGTTTCTACCCTGAAAAAGGTGAAAAGTTAACCCTATTCTGCCTTGTGTTACTCTGGACAACTAAAGCCTTCTGCTATTCTAGATAACTAGAGGCTTCTGCCTTCTGCTATTCTAGATAACTATGTCACAAAAAATAAAGTTGCTCAAAAACCTCTTCCCTTCTGCCTTCTGCCTTCTCTTATTTCTACCCTAAAAAAGGTGAAAAGTTAACTCCCTTCTGCCTTCTGCTGTTCTAGATAACTAAAGCCTTCTGCCTTCTGCCTTCTCTTAAAACCTCTCTAAAGGCCAATCTTCAGGTCTAATATAGTACCATAAAATAGTAGCAGAAGTTGTTAGGTATTTTTTGTTAAAAGGATTATCCTTAAAGTATTGAATTTTATAAGAATAAATTTTAGCTGCACATAATTCATAAGGTTTAGGAAAGTTTATTTCCCCTCTACCAGGTACAGCGAATTCAGTCCAGTTTTTATCAGGTGTCGAACGAATAAATAAACCATTAGGTCTTTCCCCTTCCTGCCCTTCTACATACATTTGGACCACGTTGCATAGATGCCGTTTATTTTCTGGCAGTCTCTCGTACAATGAAGCACTCGGATAGTACAACTGATAAGGGTTCCCCTCCTTAATGGCTTTAATAGCGTGTACCTTATTTGCATTCTTGACTGGCACTGCATCGTAATCACCCCAGGCAATGTGTGCTAATTTGAAATTTTGAACGCTAATTACTTTCAATGTGTTTAGCTTGGCGGTCTTTGTTGTAGCCACAATTTCATCAGCAAATAAGAGAAAGACAAGACCACCCGTTGTTTCATCACTCGCTCCCCAGTGATGACAAGCGTGCCAGAATGCAGCAGCCCAGTCCATACTATCTAATACTCTCCAGTTAGTGCCGTCGCTCATAATATCCCAGGTGGAATCATCTGTAATTAAAGTAACTGGTTGCTGAGATGCTGCTTGTCTAAAAAATTGTTGGTATTTGAGAGGCAAATTATTGAATGGAACATCACTAATATCCGATACATTTAACAACTCTTTTACTCTCTGAATATTCTTTCGGGTGACTTCAATTCGGCGGTCAATTGTTCTCCTGTAGTCCCTAGCTTCCTCCCTAATGACGCGCATTTGTCTGAGCCTTTCCTTCTTTAAATCCTCCAAGCTCATTTCATGTTTGCTGCCATCGACAGCTTCAAACCAATAAGGTTCATCCATTCCTAATCTGCCAGCCTTTGCCATTGCCGGGCCGTACCATCTATTAATACTGCGTGCCCACTCAATCATATCCTCATCATAAGGTTTTGGTACATCCCTGGCATTAGGAAATAAGTTCTCAAAGTCCCCAACGTGCTTGGCATTAATGCCATAAGGTTTCCAGATTTTATTCACTGCTGCTATCATTTTGGAAACGGTATCTGTACCTTCAGTACCATCCTCGTATTTTGTAGGAATAGGAGCTGTCTTATATATCCAATCTTTTTTGTACGCACGATCGACTAACCAAGGGGCTTGCTGTACGCCAGAAAATATTGTATTTCTACAAGTATCTATACCATTCTCGTGAGTGTAAATATTATTCTTTAATCTGTCTACCTCATTTTGCATCGCTTGAGATAGAAACTGCAAAACTGTCATTCTTTGGAAACCTGGTAAATATTCTCCAGTTCGATAGTCAAAATTCAAAATTGCAACTTTTCTGTGAATAGTGCCGTTAGCTTTAGCATTCTGAATTAAATTACTAATTAATCCAGTTTTGTTATCCATCGAACGAATAGCAACTATTTCCAGCTCCCCTGGAATAGCTTGTTTGCCAAGCTTTTCTACTGGTGGTGGGGGGCCGTAGATACTATGAAAATTTTTTGTCTCCCACATAATATTGTCATCATCGGCAACAATTCCCTCATATTCTCTTTCCTTAGCCTGAAACCAGTCGCCATCAAAGTCTCCACCAAATTTAGCTGCTGTGGCATGACTCATAAATGCTGCACCCTTTAAGCTTTTCGTTGCACCAACATTATTCTCACTTGCTCTATCAATTACGTTGTCCAACACCCTAATATAGTCGTAGTGCAAAATCGGGTTACGAAACATTAAACGCTCTCCCGCCGTCACCTCACGAGTTAAGAATTTATCCTCACCCATCTCTAGGGGCTGCCCTAGCAATGAGACAAATTCTACAGCTCCAGCAATAGCTAACCTTTTCCATCTTTTAGCCAACCTATCTGTCATTCGCCCCACTACCCAGGGATGTGTGAGCAATGCACCTGCTTTGTCTGAATTTAATACTTTTACCAATGGGTCTTCAAATTGTTCGTCTGCTGTAGCTTCTGCTCCCTCACCATCTTCAATATCCTCTTCTTCACCCAAACTACCAGAAAAATCAAAGTCTAATTTGTTGCGATACTCATTGCCTAATATTTTTGCCATTGCTTTAGGAGAATCAAATGCTTCTACAAGTTCCTGACATTCTGCTAAAGTACGAGGCATAATGTCCTCACTTACGGCATCCCACGAATACCAAGCCCACAGCATTTGCGACCCCTTGGCTAATCTATGTTCCCCTAGTGCAACTGTCCCCACATAAACTGTTTCAGTAATTACCGTGCCTGCTGCTGGCTTTTTGCCTTTAAATCCCGATAGTGGCAGTAACAGGTCGTATTTCTGTGCTTCCGCTAAAGTAAATGCTGAATCATCTGGATCTGTTACCTTGGGCAAACCTCCCTTGACAGTGGCAATTGTTCCTTTCCAACAATATTGGTTAGGAATTCCTACCCTAATTTGAATCGGGCGCTTTTCCGTTGCCCAACTGTCATCAACTCCTTCAGTTAATATTTGAGCCAGTTCGGCACTAACTTTACCATGACAGTCTCCACAATAATTTGCCAATCTTTCCGTTTCTATGGTAGGCACAATAATATCGGTATCCTCTTCATCTACCACCACTATTCGCATTTTCCTAGAGATTAATTTCTTGCACTCGGTAAGCAGAATAGAGCCATAATTAATTCGATACATTGGCTCGGAGCCGAAATATATTTCTCCTAAGTTGCCGTCTGTAAATACATAGTGTCCGTGGGTACGGGAACTACCTGCCATATCTAGAGTCAGCTTGATGTTGCCCGACTCCGACTCTATCTCTATCCCCTCCTTCATTCTGGCTGCATAATGATTGACAAAATCCTCATCAGGGGATTTGTTGGGAGGTATTGCACCGATGGCACAATTCACATTGGGGTGCATTGCTCCGAGTAAGTTGCGTCTGTAAATGATTGCTTCAGTTTCTCCATTCTCATCTGTCTGCCAGTTTTTGACGCTAAACCAATAAATTGGCATTACTGTTTTGTGTAGGTCAAATCCCTCTGTTCCGTATCTCTG
>JBARXI010000238.1:0-11471 GCA_049647275.1 Microcoleaceae cyanobacterium | reverse complement strand
CTCATTTTAACCTGATTGCTTTTTCCCGAGATTTCCATCAACAAACTAAAGCATCGTAGTAATATTGTCTGAAATTTTTATAAATTAGCTTGTTGGGTTTCACTATCGCTCTACCCAACCTACTTTCTCATTTTAACTTTATTGCTTTTTCCCTCTTCCTTCTTCAAACATGAACTCGAAAATATTCTCTATATAAACTACACAAAGGCACAACAGCATTTCCCCGAAATTTAACTAATCCCATACTCCGCAATTTAAAAGCCTCAATTGTACCAATTTCCACAGGAGTTTCTGCATTAACAACTTTTGTAATTGCTATCTGCAAATTTTCATCTTTTTGCAAGTTCAACAAATGTCGATGCAAGTGATTATAGTAAAATCCTTCGTCTGTTGGTGCTTGTTCTAAAAGTCGTTCTAAATTTATTCTTCCTCCAGCAATTTCATAAAGTGCTAGACGTACTAAATATGGATGTCCTCCCAACATTTCCATCAATTTTTCTATTTGTTCTTCAGACCAATTTAAATCATGTCTTTTTACTAAATCTTTTACCTGCTCTAAGTTAAATTCTGGTAACTCAATTCCTAATCCCACGTTGAAGGGAGATTGATTAATATTCAGAGGAATATAAACTTCTTTTGAATGAACAATTACTAATCGTAACTTTTGCCAAGTGGGATTATTTTTACCTTGTTCGTGCCAAGCGCGTAACAAGGCAAAAAAATCTGTTGCTAAATCGGGATTTTGGAAAAGTTGGTCAACTTCATCTAATCCCAAAACTATGGGAGCTTTAATTTCAGCGAGCAAATATTTCTCAAAATATTTTGTACACCGTTTTTTCACTCCTAAAAGTTTTGTCCAATATTTATCTAACTGTTCCTCTAAATCCAATTCGTCGCTAATACTTACACAAAACCACTGCAAAAATTTGTCTAAGTTTTCGAGAAATTCTGCATCTATAGTTTGAAAATTTAGATGAACTGTGCGATAACCTTGCTGACTAGAATGAGCTAAAATTCGCGACAATAAAGAACTTTTTCCCATCTGTCGAGGCGCTTTAATTCTAATTAATGCGTTTGGTTTGACAATAGCTTGAAAACATTCTGATTCAAGAGGCGTTCGCTCAATATAAAAAGGAGAATTTAGAGGAACTTGACCAGAAGGTAGTTCCAGATCGGGAATAGGTATATTAGTAGGAGTTTTTCTCTTTTCTTTTTCCCGTGACATTGGCGCCGTAGGTGCGTAGCATATCTGAGTTCTCAATTTTATTAAATTTGATGTAACATTCGATAATTCTGCCAAAGCAACTTTAGCATCTTGGTAGCGCAGAGGCCAGTGAATATTCACCATTTTAATTAAAAAATTAACTAACTCATGACTGACATCGGAAAAGGAAAAGAGTGTTTTACAGTCTATTTCTCCGTAGCTATTTTGGGGAAATAGTAGGGGATATTTTCCAGTTAAAGCTTGAATTGCAGTTACTCCAACGGCATAAATATCACTAGCAAATCTGGGTCTACCTTGTAGTTGTTCTACAGGCATATAACCACGAGTTCCAATAGTAATAGTGCTGGTAGATTGCCCATTATTACCAACTACTATCGTCCTAACTTCTTTGACAGCTCCAAAATCAATTAATACTAATTTTCTATCAGTTTTTCGCCTCATAATATTTCCCGGTTTTATATCCCGGTGAATTACATTATTTTCATGAACAAAACTCAGTATTTCTAGAATTTGCGTTAAAAAATGTATGATTTTAAATTCACTCCAACAGTGATTCATTTCTGTAGTTAAATCCTGACCCGCTATGAGCTCTTGAACTAGATAAAATTCACCTTCATGTTCAAAATAAGCATATAAAGTTGGAATTTGCTCATGTCTCCCCAACTTATTCAGAGTTCGAGCTTCTTGTTCAAATAAATTCTCAACTTCTGAACTTCTTTGTGTCGGTTTTAGTCTTTTGACAACACACTTTCGTTTAGGAGTTTCTGGTATATCTAAATCTTCTGCAAGATAAGTTTCACCAAACCCACCACCTGTGCCTAATTTTTCAATAATTTGATAACGTTGACGTAGAATTTGTCCGATGAGAAAATTATTTTCAGACATGAGTAGTTAGAACCTCGATTACAAAAAATTCAACAGTTTATAGTCTACTAAATTGACAAGCATTCCCCAACAAACATTATAAATAAGTAGCCAGGTGTAAGAGATTGTTTGTTATAGGAATATTAAATCTTGGTGTAGGGTGGGTTAGGCGACTATACTTATACTGACTCACCAAACTCTTAACTATCCGCCGTAACCCACCAAGTTTAAAACAGCAAGCTTGTGCTTAATCTTGGCTTTACAAATACTTTCTAATAAAACGTGTGTAAGTCCTGTCTAAATGGTTGAGGTTCCTTGAAAAAGGATTCACCGAGTCAGAATGAATGACTTAAAATATCATTTTTTAGATCGTAAATTATCTTTTTTATCAAAGGGACTTTTCCTGTGGAGTGTTTCCATCACATTATATTATTCGTAAAATTCTTTTTTTTAAATGGTATTACACGAGTCAGGAGGAAAGAGCAGGAGAAAGTTTTTTTATCGTTCTATTATCCGCACATAATATTAAGACAAGATTTATCAAGGACTGAAAATCAGACAATTTTTTTTATATCTAATTAAACGGATTTGATATAACTAAACCATTGAAAAAAGCTTAAAAAGCCTAATCTAGAAGTTTTATTCCTTACTGTAAAAAGCTAGTAGACCTCGGCGGGAATATACCTACCAATATATAGCTAGGGTTTGGAGACCAAAAAAATTTGAAAATGGTAATGACTGGCTCAAAATTATTGAAGTAATTATTAGAAGGTAGGCAAACTCACGCCCTCGTCTACTAGTAGTTAAATTTATAATTAAACCATTATTCAACTATCACTATAACTATTCCGGGGTAGAAAATTAGAGAATCATACTTTCAGAAATTACTCCGGACTTTGATTGAGAAAAAATAGGTTTGTTAATCATTCTGGCAATTCCCTAATCAAAAATTATAACTATTCCGGGGTGGAAAATTAGAGAATCATACTTTCAGAAATTACTCCGGACTTTGATTGAGAAAAAAACAGGTTTGTTAATCATTCTGACAATTCCCTAATCAAAAATCCCCACATCCAGAATTATTCGTTATTATCCAACGCAATTATTCCGGATACTCTTAGATATCCTAGATAAATAGAATGGTAGATGCACCCTGGTTTAGCCCTGGACTTTATGTCTAGGGCTTTTCTCATTGACTTGCCGATTACTCTAAAAGCATTTACAAATCGAGGCTAAAAGCTTTTAAAAACCAAAAGCTTAAAATCTGAGCTTGCTTGAGCAAACAAGGGCGAAAAAATATTTGACAATTATTTTTCCTACCTGGGGCGAATGGCCATTTGCCCCTACGACTCCTAATCCCTACAAAAAGACTTTTTCAGCAAACCCTATCTAACTTCTCTCCCCATCTCCGCGTCTCTGCTCTGCGGGCCACACATCAGGCAAAGGTCGCTTCAACAAATATAACCAAGCCAAACCCACTAACCCCAACAAAATACCTGCCAAACTAACAAACTGGGCAATACGCAACGGCCCCAACATCAAACTATCAGTCCGCAGTCCCTCAATCCAAATTCGCCCACTACTATAAGCAACCATATAAACTAGAAATAAAGTCCCCACTTTAAGTCTAGACTTACCCCGCAAACCCCGAAAAAATAAGAATAGCAATAATCCAAACACCATTAAATTCCACAACGACTCATATAAAAAAGTGGGATGAAAATAATCAAAATTTCCATATCCAAAAGGACGACGCTCCGGCGGAATATACAACTTCCATGGTAAATCCGTAGGGCTACCAAAAGCCTCCGAATTGAAAAAATTACCCCACCGTCCGATCGCCTGCCCCAAAATTACAGAAGGTGCGACTAAATCTGCCAACTGCCAAAAAGACACCTTATTCAACCTGGCAAAAATCAAAGCAGCGATCGCTCCACCAATAATCGCCCCATGAATGGCAATGCCACCTTTCCAAATTGCAATAATATCAGCAGGATTTTGTTGATACTCCTGCCACTGAAACAAAACATAATATAATCGCGCTCCAGGAATTGCAGCTAATACCAACCAAACCACCAAATCTCCCAACAACTCAGGATTAACATGACGACGTTTAGCCAAATATTGGGAAAGGGTAACTCCGATTAATACAGCAGTCGCAATCAAAAGTCCATACCAACGAACTGCCAAAGGCCCCAACTCGAAAATAATTGGGCCAGGAGAAGTAAATTCAAACCCTAAAGGCAATATAGGAATCTCTACTATCATAGATCTACATAGAAAAATTACTTATAGGAATAGATTAATCGCTAATGAGTCAATCCTTAATCGCTCCGACCCAAACCCCCCTACTAGGTTTATCTTTAGCTGAATTAACAGAATGGGTACAACAACAAGAACAGCCAGCTTATCGAGGCAAACAACTATATCAATGGATTTATCAAAAAGGGGCCAAATCTCTGGCAGATATTACTGTATTTTCTAAAAAATGGCGCGAGGAGATTGGTGACTTTCCCATAGGTCGTTCTGTCATCCACTTTCGCTCTGTTGCTCCAGACGCAACAGTTAAATATCTACTTCAGTTAGGAGATGGCAATATTATTGAAGCTGTGGGTATTCCTAGCCATAAACGTTTAACTGTTTGTGTGTCTTCTCAGGTGGGTTGCCCAATGGCCTGTGATTTCTGTGCTACTGGCAAAGGGGGTTTTACTCGGAATTTAGAGGCCCATGAAATTATCGATCAGGTACTAACGGTGCAAGAAGACTTTGGGCGAAGGGTTAGTCATATCGTGTTTATGGGAATGGGGGAGCCACTGCTGAATACGAAGACTGTCTTGGCTGCAGTGAAGTCTCTGAATCAAGATGTGGGTATTGGGCAACGTTGCATTACTATCTCAACTGTGGGAATTCGCGATCGCATCCGACAACTAGCTCAACATAAACTTCAAGTGACTCTTGCTGTTAGTCTTCATGCTTCTAATCAGAGGTTGCGCGAACATCTAGTTCCTACTGCGAAGTCTTATTCTTTGGGCGACTTAATAGCAGATTGTCGGGAATATGTCAAGCTCACGAAGCGTAGAATTAGTTTTGAATATATTTTGTTGGCAGGTTTTAATGATTTACCAGACCATGCAAAAGAACTAGCTAAAAAGTTGCGCGGGTTTCAGTGTCATGTGAATATAATTCCTTATAATCCGATTAGTGAAGTTGATTATCAACGACCTACTGAAGAACAGATAACAGCTTTTGTTAATGCTCTTAAACAGCAAAATATTGCGGTTAGCGTTCGTTATTCTCGTGGTTTAGAAGCTGATGCAGCTTGTGGGCAATTACGGGCGTCGCGAGTCGGTGATGTTTCAGAATGAATAGCTTCAATACCATTCGACATCTCCAGTAAATAAACTTACCCTTTATTTACTATAAACTAGGGTTGTAAAAGTGACTCGAAAAATCATTTTCCGTGTTTTTTTCCTAAAAACATATTCCCTATTCCCTATTCCCTACTTTTACAAAAAGTCTACATCTTTTTCACCAGATGTCTATTTATCTAAATGGAGCGAGAAGACCCTACTTAGGAGGTAAAAGCCTTGATTGTTTTGTCAAGAAATTTCTTGTAATAGCTAATAAGAAGATTGAGTTTTTCAATGTATTTAGTTTGATTGATAATAGGGTATTGATTAAGGGAAAATTTTAGCTGAGTCAATTCTGATACCCATTCTGAGTAAGTCGATTGACCAATAATTCCAAGTGATGTTTGAATGTAGTTGACTAATGGAACTGGGTTGATACAAAATTGTTCTATACCCCATCTATCAATACATTGTAGGAAATACTCGTAATCAGCATAGATGCGATAGTCAGGATTCCATTGGGGGGCGTTATGACGTAGATGAGTGAATCCATTACTGTCAATATAGTATTTTTGACAGATGAAATCTTCAATTGTGGCATTTTTACCGGGAGAAATAAATGAAGTTCCTTTGCTTACTTTTTGTTGATTTTTTACTCTGTCCCGTCGTCTTAGTTGGGTGGTGACAGCGTAAGTGCAGAGTGGGTGTTGTTGATGGAATTTGATTGATGAGGCGACAAATTCTGGTTCTAGATAGTTATCATCATCTAGGTAAGTAATTAGTTCACCGCTAGCCAATTTAAGTCCTTGGTTTCGAGCGTGACATAGTCCAAAGCCTTGAGTAGCATGAGGGATTTCTTTGTATACTAGGTCGAAGGGATAGGATAATTCTTTAATGATTTGTCGGGTATCGGAGTTTGAGCCGTCATTGATGACCACCCACTCAAAATCGGTATGGGTTTGAGCGAGCAAACTAGGTAAAGCGATTTTGCTAATTTGTAAAGGTCGATTGTAGGTGGCGGTAATAATAGATATTTTAGTCATCTTTTATCATTGCATTTTATAGCAATGTGCGCTGGCATATTTACAAATTGCAGGAACTGTCCAATAGCTAAAAGTCTTATATTATTCCAACGGAGATGCTGCGCAAACGGCAACTTATTCTCCAAAATAAGATGTTGCCTGTGCGCAGCGCTATAGTTTATCGAAATTTGATTGTCACTAAAAAATCTAGTTGCTAAACAAAAAATCAGCAACTAGATTTATGATATTGAACTCACTGGAATTAACCAGGATAAATACCAGGAGCATAAGCTTCTACAACTTCACCAGTAGAAGTACGAGTAATCATCAAATAATCACAAGCAGGACATTCAGTATGAGTTAGGTTCTCGTGATATATACGTTCCCCATAAGAACCACAGTTAGAGCAGCGAATTTTATGTTTTTTAAGAATTTTAGCAGTTTTCACTTCAAAGGTTTTTTCTAGTAGAGGCATTATAAAAAGGTGTGTGAAAGTTTATAACTAAATCTAAGTTTAGCATAAAATACTATATATAGCATTTCCCATACTGATGAGGTACAAAATTTGCTGGTGTTAGGTGGTAGGTGGTAGGTGGTAGGTGAAGTTGTGAAAATTATTTATTTGTTTCTGTGTTTACCAAGCGAATTATAGTAATGATAAGGTCTATAATTCGTTGTTTTTAGGCAGCGGGGGAAGAACATGAAAGCTGTACCTCACCAAGAGCGAGAAACGCTATATATTTAGTTGGGCTTGGTTTTGCTCCTTATTAATAATTATTCCCTTTAAGTTTAATATCAGTCCATATGTCTATATCCGCAGATATATATAAGTTTGTTTTCAGAAAGAATGATATAATATTAACAAAAATTTTATATTCTTTCAAAAAACAGACCATTGGTCAATCAAAAATCTAACTTTGGTGAGTATTTTGAGCAATTAAGTCTTAAAAGCTGGCACTCTTTTCGTATAAAAAAGGCTCTTTGCATTGATATGTAAATGCTTTTCTTCGGCGCTCGGCAAGCCCTAATTATTTATCGCTTGAGCTAGCGGATAATACTAAGCGATCTAATTCTTGTTGCATCTGGGTCAAAACAATTTGATAACAAGCATCAACATAATCGCGATCGCTAGCTGCATCACGTCCATAACGCTCAAACACAATGGGAGCACAGACCCGGGTATGAATTTGTACTGGCAAAGGGAAATTAGGCAAAGGGCCAATAGCCAAACCCCAGGGCAAACCGATATAAATAGGAAAAACTTCTGGATCGACACCAAACAACCAAGGTATTCCCAAGTCATGGAGTTGTTTTACTTGCTCATAAAAATCTGCCAGTACAAACAAGGTATCGTGAGCACCATAAGAAATCATTGGTATAATAGAAACTTCTTCGCGCAATGCCAACTTAATAAAACCCTTACGTCCGGCAAAATAGATTTGATTTCGCATCGAATGGGGGCGGAAAACATCTGGACCTCCACCAGGATAAACAGTCACAGAGGCATTTCTTTTAAAAGCAGCGATCGCCATTTTGGGATGCGCTCTAACCGCACCACATTGTACGGCTAAGGGAGTAGTAGGAAAAACCGACCAGGCGTTCGGGTGCATTAGTCCATAAACCAAACGCTCTACACCAAACCTTTTAAACCAGTCATACATACACATATGCATATCTGGAGCTGGTAAACCGCCATTATGGGAACCGACTATCAGTACTTTTTCATCTGTAGGAATATGATGCCAGCCATCCGTTTGAACTCGAAAATAATAACGATAAAACCATTCCCACAATGGCATCAAAGACTTGATTATTTCTGGATTTCTTTCATCTAAAGACCAACCATCATAAGGTTGACGAGAGTTTGGGTTATTGGCAGTAAACACTAGTATTTATTTTGACTTTTTCTTCACAATCTTAATCATTATATCTGATAATAATAATGATTGGTAAATAACTAATTGCTTTGACTGGCAATTACAATTAATAGACAATTTCGATAATTCCATGACATTAACACCAAATATCCCAGAAATATCAACACCCACTGATATTATTACTACTGCCGAAACAAACCAAGAATTTAACTGGAGAAATTGCTGGTATCCAGTCACATTTATTCAAGATTTACCCAGAAACCGCCCCTATAGTTTTTCTTTGTACGATGAGCCTTTAGTATTATTCAGAAATCAAGAGGGCCAGCTAATCTGTCTGAGCGATCGCTGCCCTCACCGCGCGGCTAAACTCTCTGATGGACAAATAATTGATGGTAAAATTGAATGTTTATACCATGGTTGGCAGTTTGGCAGTGGGGGAGAATGTTTGCATATTCCTCAGTTGCCAGCAGATGGGAAAATTCCGGCAAAAGCTTGCGTGCAATCGTTTTTTGTGGTAGAGAAACAAGGTATAGTTTGGATGTGGGCTGGGGAAGCAAACGTGGCTGATGAAAAACTAATCCCCACTGTGACAGATTTAGACAACCCTACAGTTGTTAGTTCAGACTATATGCTCGACCTACCTTACGATCAAACCTACTTCATTGAAAATGCTATCGACCCATCTCACCTATATATCAGCCACGAAGCCACTCTTAATAGTCGTAAACAGGCTCAACCCTTAGAAATGGAAGTGCTAGAAACCTCTATTCACGGAATTAGAGGCAGATATAGGAAAACAAGACAATATACTGAACACTGGATTAACCTTGATTTCATCGCTCCCAATTTAATCACATACAGAAGTTCAACTCCCTCAGAAAAATCAAAACGAGTAGGTGGGGTAGCGCTTTATTCATTGCCTCTAGGAAAGGGAAGATGTCGAATTATAGTCAGAAATTACACCAACTTTCGCAGTAGGAAACTTAAGTGGCAACCACGCTGGATGGAGCACTGGTATCGAGATAAGTTTTTAGAAGAAGATTTGCCTCTGGTGGTGGGGCAACAGGCAGAAGTAGAAAGGTTGGGGCAAAGCCTAAGTTCCCTATATTTGCCATTGAAAACTTCTGATATATTAGTAGTTGAGTATCGCAAGTGGTTGGATAAATACGGAGAGTGTTTACCATTTTATATAGGTTACAACACCAAATCGCTGCCAGACAAAGAACAGCCAACAGTTAATCAACAACCAGCGTCTTTAGATCGCTTAAGACGACATACCCAAATTTGTAGCTCCTGTAGTCGCGCCCATAAAACAGCAATACAATTAAAACAGATTTTTGTGGGAGTGGCGATCACTCTGGCTAGTGTGGCAATAGTTATCGATAATAATTGGTGGCAAATTTTGATATTATCAACTTCTCTATCGGCTGTAGTCTTAGCAGTTGTTGCTGACAAAGTGAAAATGAAATTCGAGCAAGCATACATTCGCCAGCCACCTCGCATTCGTCAAAGTTTGTAGGGGCGGATGTAAGAAAAAGATTAATCCTGCCATTATGAGCAAGGTTACTTTTTCCCTAGGAAATAAAATCTGCCATGCCTTGAAATTATTCTATTGTAAGCATCCAACTCGCTGCCGTAGTAAAGTTTAAATTCACAATAACTTAAATCAAGAGTTCCATGACATTAATACCCAATATCCCAGAAATATTCACACCCACTGATATTACTCCTACTCCAGAAATAGATGAAGAATTTAACTGGAGAAATTGCTGGTATCCAATCACATTTATTCAAGACCTGCCAAGCAACCGCCCCTATAGTTTTTCTTTGTACGATGAGCCTTTAGTATTATTTAGAAACCAAGATGGCCAGCTAATCTGTCTGAGCGATCGCTGCCCTCACCGCGCTGCTAAATTATCAGACGGACAAATAATTGATGGTAAAATTGAATGTTTATACCATGGTTGGCAGTTTGGCAGTGGGGGAGAATGTTTGCATATTCCGCAACTGCCAGCAGATGGAAAAATTCCGGCAAAAGCTTGCGTGCAATCGTTTTTTGTGGTAGAGAAACAAGGTCTGATTTGGATGTGGGCTGGGGAAGCAGAAACAGCAGATGAAAACAGTATCCCGACTCTGCCAGATTTAGACAAACCAGGATTTGTTCATTCTCAGAAGGTTTCAGAATTGCCTTTTGACCAAGGTTATTTTATTGAGCAAGTGTTAGACCCAGCTCATGTTGATATCAGTCATGACGGTAGTCAGGGAAATCGTAAAAATGCCCAACCCCTAGAAATGGAAATTATCGAAAGCTCCCTCGCAGGAATAAAAGCCAGATTTCGTCGCACTCGCACCCCTAACGACTCTTGGAAATATCTAAAATTTGTTGCACCTAACCTGGTACTATTAAATTTTTACATTGAAAAAAAAGGCTGGGTGTTTGGCTTGGCATTATATTCGATGCCAGTGGGTAAAAACCGATGTCGAGTTTTGACGCGCAGTTATCGCAACTTTTTTCAATGGAAACTGAAAATGACTCCTCGCTGGTTAATTCATTTAGGTCAAAGCAAAATTTTAGAGGAAGATTTACAACTGGTAGTTGGGCAGCAGGAATGTATTGAGCGCTCGCAAAAAAGCTTGAAAGAATTATATTTGCCACTCAAGACATCCGATACTATTTTGTTGGAATACCGGAAATGGCTCGATCGCTTTTGTTCGTCTGTGCCATTTTATCATGGTTATACTACTCAAAAGTTAGGGGAACATCACGATCAGACTCAGGATGAAGAAGTGTCTATAGCTAGGTATCATCATCACACAAAATTTTGTACTTCCTGTAGTCGTACACATCAAACAACTATTCAACTCAAACAAATATTTGTCGGGATAGCGATCGCTTTTGCTGCTGTGGCGATCGTCATGGATGGTTTTTTGATTAAATTTTTGCTAGTTTCTGCTTCCCTATCAAGTGTTGGTTTAGCAGTTCTAGCAAACAAACTGAAAACTAAATTTGAGCGATCGTATACTCGCAACTAATAATCTGAATCTTGCTAGTGGTTTTCAAGCTGATATAGAAATCCTAAATCATTTGTAAAATTCTTGGAGTTCTTAAAAATTTCCTACTTCTGTCTTCCCT
>JBARXI010000237.1:0-14944 GCA_049647275.1 Microcoleaceae cyanobacterium | reverse complement strand
GGTGTTCGTTTTTATTTAGATTTAGGTCGGGTCGCGCTTCACTTACCAACTAAATTTGAATTCTTCATACCATCAGGACTTACGCACTCGCATCTATAAATTGTGTTTTTTGTAGGGGTAATTCATGAATTACCCCTACCCTACAAGTAATTCATGGAAAGCGGAGCATTCCGTTTGCGTAGCATCTCCGTTGGAAAGGAAATTACCCCTACAGGTAGTAATTCATGGAAAGCGGAGCATTCCGGAGGAAATTACCCCTACAGGTAGCGTCTGTGCGTAAGTCTTGTCTGTGTTCGGTTGAAAAGTTGTAATAGAGTTGCGTAGTTTTGCTTGAGCCATTAGACAAATATTTGACTTGCTCAGAACAAAACTACAAACAAACACTTTATCCAAACACGATCTAACTCAATTAGTTAGGAACAATTTTTACCTTGACCTTAACCCGTTCTTTCGTATCAGGAAGTTTTACAGTCAGTTTTTCTGCATCAAAGTCGCTGTAAGACTTGCCGTCAATTTCTACCGAACCAATTTTGATACTTCCTGGAGGCAAAATATCTGGAGACACCCGCAGAATATTATCCGGGAACCCACCAGGAATTGGTTTAAAGTAGAAGTCCATCGGCTGCTTCGTAACCAACAAGTTAGTATAAACAGCCGCCAAGAAACATAATTCTGTAGAGTGATAACCACTCATGGAGTGGGAACCTTTACCACGTTCGTTACCACCAGCAAGGAAAGGAATACCGTTAGCAAGTACGTTAAAATAAACGCCACCATCTTCTGTATCTAGAAACCACGCATTGTAGAATGCTGCTGCTTCGCGGGCGAGGCGATGATATTCGTTATCATTCAGAACCCCGGCAAGAATGTAGTAAGCCAAAATAGACTGTTCTTGCTGCCACCAAGCTTTGCGGTCGTGCCACACGAAGCGGTGATGTTTTTCCCCTTCATCTAATGCGCGTTCTACTACGTCATACCATCCGCCCCTTTGTTGGTCGCTACCTACTGCTGGCATAATATCGGCGATTTTTTTTGCCAAATTAACGTAGGAGTCCTTGGGTTTGAGGCTTTGCATCCGCATCAAATTCCAGGAAATTTTCATGTTGTGACCAACTACTGCCCGGTTTTGCTGCCATCCCCAAGTTTGGTCTGGACTCCAATCTTCAAAGAATTTTTCATTGACAAAGGGAGTATTTTCGTAATCAGGAAAATGCTTCTCAATGGTGTCAAAAGTGTATTCGAGCATATCAGCGTATTCTGGTTTTTCTGTAGCTAGCCAGAGGTTAATTAGATATGCGGGAGCGTGGTCGCCAACTGAGTTCCAGTTTTTTGTACCTTTATTACGACCTAATGATTCACTGAGGGGATCTAGGGTAACTGGGTCGAGGTGGGAATAGTAACCGCCACGATCGCTTTTATCTAGGTAGAAGTCGTCGAACAGTTTGATAGTTTTCTCGGTATCATCCATGATCCGAGGGTCTCCTGTCAGTCGGTATGTTTGCATTGGGCCTGCCAGAGCATAAATTTGCTCGTAGGCAGGAATTGCATCGTAGTCATCACCGAATTCTGAAGTGAAAATTTTCTGTTCGCGTTCTCCCTCCACGTCGATGCCATGATACCAATAGACTATTCCTTCGTCTAAGTCTAAGAATCTCATGTGGTCTCGTAGATATTCCGTACCTTTTTCGGCTGCTTCTAGAAAGACTTCATCTCCTGTCATCATGTAACCAGTAGCCATCCCGTAAACCATCCGGGAAATGGTGTCAGTTTCTTGACGGAAGTTTACCTGTGACCTGGCACCAGACAGACTTAGGGTTGTGCGATAGTTGCGGTAGTCAATTTCTTCATCGCCAAACTGAGCTTTGACATAAAAGTTAGCAAGGGAGCGAACTTGGTCTACCCACCAGTTAGGTTTCTCAAAAATGTAGTCGTCTGCTTGGCGACCGACAAAAACAATTTGTTTGGCTTCAAATATTGGGCTATCTGGGTAGAAAACTCCGTAGGTAAATAGATAGCGACCTGGTACTAACATTGAACGCATGGACCCAGTAGCATCTGGATATGCTTCATCTAAATTTTGTACCAGTTTGGCGTAAGAGATGGGGCTTAGTCTGGCTTGAAATTCCCGACCATCTGTTGTTTTGAGTCCAAAAATATCTTTTTCTGCATCAAAACTTGTAACGTATCCTGCGATCAGGTCAGAAAAGGTAAATTCGACTGTCATGCTCATGCTTTAATTTCTCCCAGTTTGTTGATTTTTTTTTACAAGTTTTTACTGGAATAGCTAAGTAATTTTTGTAATTCAAGCTAGGCTCTATTTTTAAATTCCACAAAAAAATTAGCTTTTGCTACTTTTTAACAAACGGAAAAAAGTAGTTTTTTTTATGTTTATTTGAGGTTTATTTATCTTCGATTGCTTTAATGAATGCTTCCATAAATTCATCTGTTACCCCTGGATGTTTAGCGGTAATCAGATTGCCATCTATGACTAAATCTGCTGTTTGTTCTCCTTCAAATACAACATCTGCTCCAGCATTTTCTACATCACAAATAATGTTATGAGCACAGGTAACTTTTTTGTTTTTTATAAGTTCAGTATCTGCACAAAACAGCCACAGACTGTGACAAATTGTTCCTAATTTGACATTTTCTGTACTTACAGCTTTCCGAAGAAATGCTACTGCTGGAGCTTGATTCGGCTCACCTTTTTTAGGATTAACCTGATAACGGAGTCGGTCCATAGCATAGGCTCCAATGCAGATTATACCTTTATAATCTTCTGGATTAATGTCGTTAACTTCTGTGGAAACTGTCACTTGTTCTTCGACAATATTATTTTCTGGGTTTGAGCCAAAGTGTAATTCTTTATTACCCCACAAATGGGTTATATACTCTACTTCATAACCTTTTTCAGGAAAAAAATCATTAAATTTATGATATTCTGTGACATCAAAATGGTCTTCAATGAGTACACCTATTTTGCCTTTTGTTGCGGTTGCCATATTTTTTAAGTCCTGTTTTTTTCTAGGATATAATCGAACGATGAATGGAAAATAAATAAGTTTATCTTCCTTAATTCTGAATAACTAACTATTCAAGTGCTATTCTTAGATTGAAGATTGAAACTCAGATGAAATAACTTACGATCTAGAGATGAAATTAGTATAGATGTCAACTAATTTTCAATATCTCAGATTTTTTTAGTTGTTTGAGCTTCAACTATTATAGTTTAGGATCTATCCCTTGATAGGGCCGTTAAATTATGATTCGATAGCCGATACTTTCTGTGTCAAAATAATTAAGGCTATAGCGCTACGCGCAAGTCGGGGTAATTTCGTTTCCTACGGAATGCTGCGCAAACCGAATGCTCCGCAAACATGAATTACCCTCAGTAGGGGTAATTTCGGACCGAATGCTCCGCAAACATGAATTACCCCTACATAAGTCATAAGTAGTCCCTGACTAAGTTTGAGCTGCTTGGTGCCCTACCAGGTGCCCCGTGCAATGGTGAGTGCAGTGCGTTGGGCGGGTTTCCCGACAGTCACGCAACTGCCGTACGCAAAGCGTCTGGTGTTAGCGCACCTCCTCCGGAGGAGGAAAGAGATACCCGAAGGGCGCGGGGTCGCATCCGCATTTATAAATGTCCGCGCCTTATTTGCGTAGTGCTATAAGTCCAACTATAAAAATTAACCCACAATGGAATCAATTCTGTGCTTCATTTTGCATCCAAGGTTTAGGTTTAGGTAGTAATCAACTTCAGAAGTTCTGCTGCTGCAAATACATCACGATAGAATGTTAATTGTTCAGTTTTTAAGTAACAACCACCTCTGTGACCGCGACGTACCCAAGTTACATTTCCCTTGGCAATGGTTTCGTTAGTTTCGAGATCCACACTCTTCCACTCAAAGAATGTATGTTCTCCAGAAAACATAACTATTGGCCAACACATAATAACTCCCGGTTGAGAAATCAACGCCCACCAATGTTGTTCCCTTTCTTTTTGTTGTTCTAGACCAGAATAAGGTCCATCTTGGCACAAATAAGCTAAATCTTCACGATATTCAGCGGTTAAAATATCACCACGTCCTTGTCTCAAAGCTTCACAATGAGTAGGCCACCAATCTTTATTTTCTTTCTCTATTTGTTCTAATGTGTAGTCAGGAGCGATCGCTGGTAATGTTGCTTCTTTCATAGCAATGATTTTTTCGGCATCGGCAATCATTTTTGTCGCAACATCGGTAGCTACAGGAACAGCTCTAGAGTAATCTGCTGCTAGGTCTTCGTAGTAACTTGTGCGCTTGCCCATAATATCCCCTTCCTGTTAGTTTTGTTGTAATTGGTTGAAACTAGTTGTAATTGGTTGAAACTATGAATCTATCAATTTTTGATTCAGCATTAGAGAAACTACATCTTCTTGTAGTTGATTGGCAGCTCCAATATCCATAATCAGTTGTGCCACTGTTGAACTACGCTGACCTGCCAGAGTCATTTTACCATCATTAACAAATGTGTAAGCACTTCTTTCTGGAAATGGTCTTATTTGTTTGACATATTTTTGATGCTCGCTTAGTAAATCTTGATATTCTTTGGATGCAAAAAGTAGTTCTAACTCTAAGCGGTTCCAGTAAGCTATTTCTACTGCAGCTTGATAGTTTAGTTCTGGTGGTTCAGAGTGGGATACTCCACCTGCATCTGGCCTACTGTTATCAACTTCATCAAATAGATGTAATCGCAGTTTAACAACACGATCCATTTTTGCTAGAGCTGGTGCAAAGCACTTTTTATAGTAATCGCGAAACTCTTCGACACTTACTCCATCGGCTTTCCTAATCATGCAATGGAATTTTTCTATCCCTAATGGGCCATTAGGAGAACCATTTTCGATGCTATCTATGTAAGTGATGGAGTTACCGGGGCTGGTATTATAACCTATTGCTTTGCTGAAGATATTATGCTCATCATCCATCAAAATAGTCGCTGCTTTGAACCATATTTCACGGTCTTCTACTGTTTTGAAGGTCAACTCAGCAATTCCATCAAAATTTTCTTCTGGGGAAGAAGCATCCACTAAATTTCCGATACTAGGCCATATACCTCCTTCATTATGAGCTACATGAAATTGCCAATATTGGTACTGACCAGGTAAACGAGCACAAACTGGTCCGTGAACGTCTCTCCAGTAGTCATCAAATAGTTGTAGGGTTATTCCTTTTCTTTTCCACAGAAGAACATAGAAACCGACTTGTGCTTCTTGGTCACGGATGGAATAGTCGGCTATTTCTCCTTTTTTGAGTGCTGATAACATAGTTTGCTGCCTTTGGTTTTCAGATATTACTAGTGGAGGATGGCGAAAATAACTAACCAGTTAAAAAAGGTTCAAAAGCTTGTGCAATAACCTTTCTTCCCTTCTGCCTTCTGCCTCCTGCCTTCTGCCTTTTTGCACTAGACTGTTTTATCTACCCTCAACAATTCCTATGATTTTGTAGGTTCGCCCAATACTTCATTGAGAGCGCCGAAGCAACCTGCTGCTTTATTGAATCCTGCATAAACACAAGTGAATACTAGCAGTTCTTCTATTTCCTCACGAGTAGCTCCTTGTTGCATTGCCATATTCACATGAGCGCCAAATGGGTTTCCTGGACCTACATGGTCTTGATTCACTACATCTATTGCTATTGTAATCAGAGCTTTTGTTTTTTGGTCTATTAGTGGTAGACCCCAGGCTTCACCTGCTACACGAGTACAAAAATCCCCAAATTTTGGGTTAATACTATTTAAGCCTTCTTGCAGAGCTTTGTCATCTAATACTGCGTTTTTGTATGTCATAGTTATCTGCTTGATTTTTCCAGCTTTGTGTGGTTAAGGAGTTCGTTTGCTTCAGTGTTAGAAGCAATCTAGGGTTGGCATTGCCTAGCTTAATCGCTTTCTCATCCAGTTTAGCACCTAATTTATGAGGAATCGATCTACTTTTGAATAAGCACATGACGGCCACGCTATTTCATTAAAAATACTGAACTGACTAGATTGTCCACATTTATCACCAATTTAGTCTGTCTGGCTTTTCAGGTATGAATCTAATATTTGTATTTGTGCCAGACAATCTTTATACATGAACTAGATTATCATCTTAAGGTTCCAGTTGTTTGAGTTAAAATACTTGAGTTAATTTGGAAATATTACTTTGTGATTCTAATCAATGGCGGTCTCAATCAATTCGAGTAATCATCTTAAATTACGCAAGTTACGCAAGTTTTGGGCGTTAGTAAATCAAGAGATGAAACCTTTTTGGCTTATCCTCTTGTGATAACTCCGAATACCTTACCAGAGTAGGCAAGGGGTATTACCCTTACCAGAAAATCATCTTACCAATTACGCCAAGTTTTGAGTTAAGATACTTGAGCAGTTCCTCGGGAGTTGGCTAACTGTTAACTGATAACTGAAATGACCTAGACTGACTTTTCCGTGCCTCCTGGGTCGAAGCTATGCTAATGTCATCCTACTATGCAAACAGCTATTTCATCAGAAAAAATGTCTAAGTACCATTTGGCTTTTTGATGCCGATCTTAGGGCAACAACCTAATTCAAAATTAGACTTTTGATGTTACCTTGATTTGAGAGTGCCGACCTTTTTTTCTCAGGACTTACGCAGGTACACTACATATAGCGTACATTCTTAGTTGAGTAGGTTGATTCTAGTCCCTAGTTTTTCTGGACAAATACTATCTTTAATAACAGTCGTTTTCTAGTAGTAATCAGAGCATAAATTCTGGGTAAACATTGTTAATATTTATTAAATAAATTTATCAAAACAATCTAATTGTTAGACAATTATACTATTGTATAAATGTAGAAGATATGGATTTTAATTATGTTGATTACTGTCAATATTTACTCAATTCTCAAACAAACTATACCATAACAAATTTAGCAAATCATCTAGAAAATATTAGCCATGATACAATTAATCGTTATCTAAGAGTAGCAACTTTAAACTCTCTAGATTTATGGCGAAATGTCAAAGAAGAAATTGTGACTGACACAGAAGGTTATCTAATTTTCGATGATACAGTTATTAACAAGAAATTTGGTGATAAAATTGAACTTGTCCGCAGACAATATAGTGGTAACGAACATCAAGTAATTCGAGGTATAGGAGTAGTTAATTGTATATACTTTAATCCTCAAACTGAACATTTTTGGATAATAGATTATCGTATTTATGACCCAGATACTGACAAAAAAACTAAAATCGACCATGTTGAAGAAATGATTTTTCATACTGTAAAACATAAAAAGATACCATTTAAAACTGTATTAATGGATAGTTGGTATGCAACACAAAGATTAATGGCATTGGTAGATAATATGCGAAAAATTTATTACTGTCCCTTAAAAATAAACCGTCTAGTAGATGATACTGGAGGTGTGGAAAAATATCAAAATATTGGAGAATTAAATTGGAATAAATTAGAAAAAATATCAGGTAAAATAATTAAAGTAAAAGGTTTTCCAAGAGATAAAAAAGTTAAGCTATTCTGGGCAACTGTTTCTACTAACAGAACAGAATACATTGTAACTAATGACTTAAGTCAATCTTCAGTAGATGCTGTAGAATTTGAGTCTCAAACTAGATGGAAAATTGAAGAATTCCATAGAGAAATTAAGCAATTAACAGGTCTAGGATTTTGCCAATGTCGTCTGGGAAAAATTCAAAGAAATCATATTGCTTGTGCGATGTTAGTCTGGAATTTTTTAAAAAGATTTGCTCTAAAAATAGGAAAAAGCATTTATCAAGTTAAGCATGAATTGTTATCAGATTATCTGGTCTCAGAATTAAAATACTCTTCAATTAAAATAAAACTTATTTAAGTTGAATAACTGAAGTTTTTTTTACGCAAATTAAGGCGATTCCCTTTGGGACAGCGTAGCTATCGCACAAAATGACAGTGAAGATCGCTAAAATTACTATGCACTATATATAGTGTCTTTGCGTAAGTCCTGTTTCTATAAAATAATTTTTCTTAAACATTGCAGATCGATAAAAAAATATGTTAAGGCTCTAAATTTAGAGAAAAAGAGGAATGAGCTTTTAAAGATATAATATTTGCAAGCGATAACGAATTCTTTTATAAAAAGAAATATAATACCAAATCCGGTTTTCATGCTTCTCTTATGTTTATAGCCTAAATCCTTGATATAATAAGGTTTGGTCACATTTTTAAAAGGGGTTTTTAAAAGTCGGATTTGGTATAACTAAAAATGTGGTAAATCATTTTTTTTAATTTGGAATTATTTTGTGTAACTCTTCAGAGACTTTTATTTAAGCACATACAGCTTCATAGTTAGATAAATTAAGTAATTTTACGTATTGTATAAAATCTTAACAATTTATTCCGGAAAATCATCCATTTTTTTACCTAAAATCACAGAGGTAGTCAGATAGTAAAATTTAAGATTAATTTTATAAAGTATTGTAAATAACTAACATTTTAATAGCTTATAATTTAGTTGAGTTAAGAGGTATTTTTACATCACACAAAATCTCTTAAGTCAAACTACTTTCTTATTGGAAAAAAATAATTAATTATGGCTGACGTTGTATTGAGAGACGCATACATTATTGGTCAAGAAAATTTTGAAGCATGGAGTGAAGGCTTCGATCCAGAAGGCTATCTTAAAGTATTGCCTCACCCAGATGTAGTAGTTCCCTTTTATAACCCCATTGAAGAATGGCAAAATAACCCAGAAGGAAACACTGGAGATTTCTTTTCGAGCTGGGGTCCAGATGAGGTCTTAGAAGCAGAACTCTCAATGGAAGAGATAGATGAACTAGAGATACCAGGTTTAGGAGTTCTCAGCTCAGGAAATGGATTAGTAGAATGGTTGCCTCGTCTTGATGCTGATGACGGACTACCTGTTTTAGATGAAAATGGAGAAACTCTACCTAGCTTCACTCCTTATGAACTACTAAGAGTCTATCAAGGTACGGCTCCTGACGGTACAATTTCCGATCCAATGATTCCCGGGCCATTAATAGTAGCTGAACCAGGGGACAGGGTAGAACTGACTCTCACAAATAATTTAACTAAGATAGAAGAAGCAGGAAATACTCCAGCAAACGTATTATCTAACCTACATACCCACGGTTACCATACATCTCCTCTAGGTCGTGGTGATAATGTTCTACATTTACTAGATTCTGGAGAAACCTTTGATTATGATATTCAGGTTCCCGCAGACCAAACTGTGGGTATGAACTGGTATCACCCCCACTTTCATGGATATACCAATACCCAACTAGCAGCAGGGTTAGTAGGCGTGCTGCAAGTTAATCCAAGACATGATGAACCAGACCTAGATAAATGGGACCCAACCTCGGAAAATTTCTATTTGATGACCCTTAATACTTTTGGTATTCAGCAAGTAGACCGACCTGGTTCACCAGATGACCCCCTTAACCAAAACCCTGATATTTCATTACCTGCGGGTACACCTATACAAACCGAAGGATTTACAGATGAAGGTCTCCCGATTTATGAACTATCGGATGCTGTATTTATAGGTTATAACGCTAAACCAGTTCTCTATGACCCCGAACTACCCCTGGGTAGAAACGAGGATGGTACAAATAATCCCGATCTATTTGAATATGGGGGTGGTGTTTTGGAGGCACCAGCAGAAAATGTCATTCATACTATTAATGGTCAATATAACCCCACACTTGAATTAGAAACAGGTGAGTTACAAACGTTTTCACTGTTGAATTCAGATGTTAATTCTCACCATGTTCTTCAATTATACAAAGAAGAGGTAGGTCCAGATGGCGAGGTAACTCTCGAACTCCACGACATGACTTATGTAGGTCTTGATGGTGACTCTTTTCCTGGTCGGGCTACAGATGAAGTCCGCAGAACTATGGAGGATTCACCAATCTTCCAACCAGGGCAACGGATAACTATAGATCATTCTTTTACCGAACCAGGTAAGTATTATTTGCTATCTAATGGTACGCCAGAAATTGTTGGTGAAAATAGCCCAGAGTTGATCCAGACAATGACCAATAAATTGGCAGAAGGTCAGGGAGCTCAGGGATTTGATGACGGTCACTATACTTGGGGACCCCAGGTTTTGATGACTTTTGATGTGACAGGTCCAGAAACTACTCCTACTCCTATTCCAGAAGCTTATGATAGCCTAGAAGAAAGAATTGAAGCACTGATAGAGAGAGTAAATGCAGCGGAGAATGGTGTTGGTGTTGACCGGGAACGTACATATATCTGGAGTGCAAATATTGGTGGCGCGATCGCTGAAGGTAATATTCCCGATGACTTAGACGTAGAGACATTCGAGGGAACCTACAGAATTAATGGCGGGTATTTTGCTGGGGATGCAGAAACTCCACTATCCCTGCCAATGTTGGGTACGACAGAAATATGGAATGTCTATAATATCTCTGGGTTAAGCGATGACAGTTTGCCAGTTGATATACCGTTATTAGAATGGCATCCATTCCACATTCATCAAAATCCTTTTACAGTTTTAGATATTAATGGTCAGCGACTCGCAGATATAGATAATAGTTATCTACCTTATATAGAAGGTGATACCATTGCTCTACCTCCCACTCATGACCCTGGTACAGTCTCAGAGGACAACCCCTACGGTACGGCAGAATTTGGTGCTGAAGCTTCAATAGTCAGAATGTATATGCAGTTCAAAGACTACGCCGGTAGCTTTGTTAACCATTGTCATATTCTGTTCCATGAAGATGCGGGGATGATGGCGGTTGTACGAGTAATTCTGAATACAGAGGATACTTGGTTAGGATTAGGTAATGAAGAGGGAGACTCAGATGGTACAGCAATTGAATTGAGCAAGGGTAGCAGTCTGGGGGAACGCGTTAGTATCAAGCCCTTTGGAGAAGATTATACAGGGGCAGTCGATGTTGCTATTGCTGATGTTAATTTTAAACTGGACTTTGAGGGTTTTAACGTTAATGATAACGTGACTGATGTTGTTGCGATTCAAACTGAAGAGGATTATACCGTTAAGGTATTTGATGGTCAAACTCTATTTAATCAGCAGGCAGCAGGAGAAACAGAATTTGATGGTGATGACGACAGCTTACTAATTCAGGAGTTTACTCCTTTTGCAGATGCAAATATATCTCCCGGTCAGGAGGCATCAGTAGCAAGTGGTGATGTTAATGGGGATGGGTTTGCAGAAATAGTTGTTGGTGTCGGTGGAGAGTCGCCACTGATTGAAATTTACAGTGGTGAAAATTTTGAGTTACTTGCCAGCATTACTCCATTTACCGAACACGAAGATTTTGATAGTAAGATCAATTTGGCAGTGGGAGATGCTTCTGGAGATAACTTTGATGATATTTATGTCACTGGTGGAGGTAGTTTAGAAATTTTCAGTGGCATTGAAATTGATAAGTTATTAGTAGCTGGTGAAGAGGTAGATGCTAGTGAAGTAGCATTGTTATCGGAGCATGTACATCCTTATGGTCATGATTATACGGGGGAAATTGAGATTACTTCTGGGTACGCTCTTCAGCGACCTGAACCTGAAGATAATAGTGTTCCTACTGCTGATTTTGACTTGACTTCTGATGCTGTTCAAACTAATGCTGCTAATATTACTACGTTGGCAGTTGATAAGGAACTGTTATCTGAGGGGCAAGAGCAAGTTAAGATTTTGACTTACACCGCTGCTGGACATCATGCAGGACATGGGGGAGAAGAAGAGCATGAAGGCGAACACGAAGGGGAACACGAACACATGGAAATCGACTCTGATGAACTTCGTATAGATGCAGAATTTACTCCTGATGCGGAACTTGAAGAAATTTCAGGCACTTTTGCCGATATTCCTACCCAAGACCGTGGTGAACCAGTAATATTTGGTCGTACAGCAGACGGTGATTCAGAAATGATTCACCTCCAAGCAGGAAACGTTGCGGTAGAAAATCGCGCCGGAACAGATGGGGACGATAAAATCCAAGGTGGTAACGATGGCGACTTTATGTTTGGGTATCAAGGTGATGATACTATTAATGGTTTCGATGGTGCGGATACTGTCCTTGGGGGACCGGGGAACGACTTGATTCGCGGTAACGATGGGAACGACTCTATTCGAGGTAACCCAGGTTTTGACATCATTATCGGTGGTGATGGTAACGATACAATTAATGGTGGTAATGGTCGCGATCGCATTAATGGTGGGCCAGGAAACGACCGCCTCATTGGTGGTGCTAGTAAAGACAAGTTTATCTTTAATACTAACGATCCATTTGTTGCAGATGAATTGGGTGTAGATACTATAGTTGACTTCCAGTTGGATTTGGATACTATTTTGCTAGATAGCAACACTTTCACGGAAGTTGACAATATAGAGACTGATTTTGAATCTGTTGACACTGATGATGCTGCAGCTACTTCAGACGCATTTATTGTTTACAGTCTAGAAAGTGGTAATTTGTACTATAATCCTAACGGTACTGATGCTGGTTTCGGCGACGGTGCTCGATTTGCCAGGTTGGCAGGTGCGCCTGAGTTAGAAGCTGATAATTTCCTCTTGCGTTAGAATGTATACAAATCATCTCATGTTCGGTTAGACAACCATCCATAAGCTCGATCCCCCCAACCGCTCTTGGAAAGGGGGGCTAGTAACTTCCCCCCTTTCCAAGGGGGGACTGAGGGGGGATCGCTGAGAAGGAATGACAATTTTAGGAATGCAGAAATACTTTATTTTGTTAATCGTTTTATTAATATTTTTATTTGCTGTTACACCACCCGCAGCAGCATCTTTTTGTCGTAACTATAACGGCAACAAAATTTGTATTCTCAGTATTAAACGCAGTGCTAAAAACTATTGGGAATATCGGGCAGAAGTTAGTATTAATGGCAGGAGGAAACCATTAGAAATTTATAACTGTCACACTGAAGAGAAAATACAAAAAGATGGTAAGATTGTTAAATTTCAACCTAATGGTGCGGGTAAATTAATTTGTAATGTTCTGAATAAATAGTCATTTGAAAAAGGAAGAAGGAAGAAGGCTTAAAAGCTTGAAAAAAAAACTTAAATTTCCTTTAGATATTCACCCGATAAAGCTTAGATAGGGAAATGTTTTTCCTACTCCTATTCCCTGCTATAGATGAAATATTGGAATGATAGAAGAAAATGACAGCAAAAGATTTTTTCCATGAAACAGTCAAACGTGGTTTAAAAAAAGACAAATGGATAGTCACCGATGACCCGCTAGAATTGGAATGGGAAGAGGTAACAGTTAAAATAGATCTGGGTGCTGAACGATTAATTGCAGCAGAACGAGGTGAGGAAAAAATCGCTGTTGAAATTAAAAGTTTTATTGGTACATCTGCCATCAGTGATTTTCATACTGCTCTGGGACAGTTTTTGAACTACCGAATTATGCTAGAAGTCAATGAACCAGATAGGTTACTTTATCTAGCAGTTCCCTTTGAAACTTATCAAACCTTTTTTCAGAGTCGCCTAGCTCAAGTAGCGATCGAACGTCATCAACTCAAATTGATTATCTATGAACCTGCAACAGAGGAGATTGTCCAATGGATAAGTTAGAGCTTTATCGAACCTGCATTCAAACCCTATTAGAAAAGTATGCTCTATCAAAATCTCGAAACGAGGATGTAGAAAACGAACTATTTTTTGACCCCATACGGAATCATTATCAACTTATGCGAGTTGGTTGGAAAGGGTTGGAACGAATTTACTATACTGTTTTACATTTTGATATCAAAGATGACAAAATTTGGCTTCAGCATAACGCTACTGATATTGATGTCGGTCAAGAATTAATTGAAATGGGTATTGCTCAAGAAGATATTGTACTGGGGTTACATCCACCTTACAAGCGCCCATACACTGGCTATGGTATTGCTTAGTGGGATTGCTCAATTTATAGCCTGTAAATTATAGAAATCTTCCATCAATTCCTCCATACCGTAATGCAGAGGAATGTGACGACTGGCAAGTAACTTTTGAAATGCTAACTGGTTCATTTGAGCAAACCGGGCAGCTTGTGCAAGGGTAAAACGTTCCTGCTGAAATAACATAACTGCTATTTCTATTTGCAGTTGCTCTTCCGACATCTCAATTTTTTCTAATATTTCTTTTGGTATAACTAGACTCATATTTATAAATCCGGTTTATTAATCTGACTAATTTTCTAAGAACAGATTAGCTTCGTCACGAATTAGCTCTTCAGAAGATTTCGTGGCTTCTTTTATGATCTTCATTGCTTCAGGAGTTTCAATTTCTGCTAGTGCCAGAAGAGCTTTTTTTGGCACACTTAACCCGGCATCATATGACCATCGGTAGGTCAAAGCTTTGGATAATGCCGGAATAGCTCTTTCATCGCGCAATTCATCCAAAATTTCAATAACGTTTTCATGAAGACCATTATGACTCTCACTATTGAGAATTTGACAAAGGATAGGTACATAATCTCGTGAAAGATTATACCAAGCAGCCCTCATTGCAAACGAAGCACCAGGATACTTTGGATTTAAAGCATACTTTTCGAGTTCTTGAATAACCTCATCAACTGAAGGAGGCGAGTCCTCCAATTCTCTTCTCATTTCATTACCAATTCTTGATGACACACGGGAATTTGGGGCTTCCTTGAATAACTTTAGGTATTTATCAATGGTATGACTCAGCATTGTCTTATTCTATAATATTAAAATTCAATAATTGGCGTAAAACTAATGGCAACATCAGCTAATGGATAAAACCCAGAATTTTCGGCGTTGCACTTTCAGATTTTATTTCGCAACAAGTCTATTATCAGGACTTACGCAAATTGACTTTTAAAGCACCATTTGTAGGGGCGAATGGCATTCGCCCTTATATGTATAGTCTCTGCGTAAGTCCTGTTATATAAATAGGGAAGTTACAC
>JBARXI010000236.1:0-9629 GCA_049647275.1 Microcoleaceae cyanobacterium | reverse complement strand
CTCAGTCTTCAGAATTGAAAATAAAATTCAGTAAGGCTTATGTATGAATAACAGGGTTTAAAAGCCCCACTAAATCATAAAATTGATAGTTTTCAATTAGTTCATAGTCAACAATCCCAGAATAATTACTTTGTCTTCTAATTTCTGGCAACTAACTCAAAAAATCAGGTCTCAAACCTCCCTTTTTAAGAGGATAAAACAGAAAATTCTGCATCTTCTAGCCTCCCTATTATCAAAAAAATTGGGTCTAAAACCCCGCCTTTTAAAGCGAAATATTTTTGGAGGGTTGCTCAAAATACCCGTGACAAAAATAACTTCTGACTGTCTTGAGTGTGTCTTGCATTCTGAGGTTTCCTCAGAATTAGACACTCGCTTCTGACTTCTGACTTCGTTAAAGGAGGTACTGAAAAAGGAGGCTATAGCAATCATAAATCATTTGTAAAAAATATAAGGATATATAAAAAGTCTGAAACTTTTACCCCTATTCCCTGTTCCCTAAATTCAAATATTTTTTACCCGGAACTGAAATAGGATTGCTATAACTGATGACTAATAACTGATAACTGAATTGACTCCTTCTTCAATACTTAATAATAAGATAGTTATGACAATCAAAGATTCTTCCAGACCACTAAAATTTATGCGATTAATCAAAGAAAATTTTCTATTTTTTAGATTAGGTTTATATCAAATGGGGTTAGGAATAATGTCAGTTTTAACTCTCGGAGTGCTAAACCGAGTGATGATTACTGAATTAACAATACCTGCCACAATCGTAGCATTTACTTTGTCATTATATCAATTTATGGCACCAGCAAGAGTTTGGTTTGGTCAAATGTCTGATGTTAAACCTTTGTTTGGTCAACACCGCACAGGTTATATGTGGATAGGGGCAGTTTTATTTACTTTTACTGCTTTTTTAGCTGTACAAGTTATGTGGCAGGTTGGTGATAGTTTACAAGTGAATGGTTGGACGAATCCTACATTTTTTTGGGTCGGAATGTTGGGTTTAATGTTTATATTTTATGGTTTGGCTTTAAGTGCAAGTTCCACACCTTTTGCTGCATTATTAGTAGATATTTCCGATGAAGATAATCGTTCTAAAGTTGTTGGTATAGTTTGGTCAATGCTGATGGTAGGAATTATTATTGGAGCAATTACCAGTAGTATTTTACTGAAACAAGTTGGGGTTGGCGCACCATTAGAAACTGTTAAGGCATCTGTTAATAGTTTATTTATTAAAGTACCAGCAATTGTGTTGATTTTTGCCTTTATTGCGACAGTGGGAGTTGAACAAAAACACTCTCGTTATCGCACTCGTTCAACTATTGCTAATCGGGAGGATAAAGTTACTTTAGGAACAACTTTAAAAGTTTTAAGAGCTAGTCGTCAAACAGGTTTATTTTTTACATTTGTATTTGTACTAATTATTAGTTTATTTATGCAGGATGCAGTTTTAGAGCCTTATGGTGGAGAGATATTTTCTATGCCAATTTCTGAAACGACAAGGTTGAATGCTGTATCGGGTATGGGAACTTTAATCGGATTAGGTACAACAGGATTTTTAGTAGTACCAAGATTGGGTAAGAAAAATTCTCTAAAAGTGGGATGTGTGGCAACAACAATTAGTTTTATCTTGATAGTTATGTCGGGGTTTACTGGCAACCCTTCTTTATTTAAAGGTGCTTTATTTTTATATGGTTTAGCTGCTGGTTTAACTACTACTGCTTCTCTGAGTTTAATGTTAGATTTAACTGTGGCAGAAACAGCCGGAACTTTTATCGGTGCTTGGGGATTAGCTCAAGCAATGGCAAGGGGATTATCTACAGTTATTGGTGGTGTGGCTTTAGATTTAGGTAGACTTTTATTTAATATACCAATGCTTGCTTATGGCTTAGTTTTTCTCATGGCAGGAATTGGAATGATACTGTCGATTTTCCTGTTAAATCGAGTTAATGTACGAGAATTTCAAGATAATTCTAAACAAGCGATCGCTACTATTTTAGAAGGAGAATTAGATTGAAGAAGGTGTTAGGTGTTAGGTGTTAGGTGGTAGGTGGTAGGTGGTAGGTGTTGGGTTTTAGGTTGTAGATTAATAAATTAGTTGGGGATGGGTGGAAAAAACTAAGTGTTGAAGAAGAACTCAAAATACAAGAGTATGGAAATAAATAGGTTGGAGTTCGATGGAGAATAGTAGCAACTTTTCAGTGTTTTTAAGAAGAATTCAGAATACAGTAGTCTGGAGATAAATTAGGTTGGGGTTTGATTGAGAATAGTAGCAATTTTTCAGTATCCCCATCATCTTTTTCCTTTTTATTTCTTACTTCTTGCTTGCTACTTCTTGGGGATAAATTGACCTATGAAAATTCTTCGAATAATCCTGATTGACCATAATCTAGGTTTTAGGTTGTAGGTTAATAAATTAGTTGGGGATGGGTGGCAAAAACTAAGTTTTAAAGAAGAAGTCATAATACAAGAGTATTGACCATAATCTTTTCCCTTCTTGCTTCTTATATAAAATCTGGTTATACAGTAATCGCAAAATTACTTCCTCTTAATACAGATGTTCTATTGAATACGAATTTAAAAATTCATGCTATTCAAATTCTTTCTTTCTTCTAACACCTGAGTCCTGACTCCTGACTTCTAACTCCTGACTCCTGACTCCTGACTCCGAGCGCGATACGATAACTAATTACCCAGATTCTATATTACTTCTTGCTTGTTATAGCAATCCTAAATTGGTTGTGAAAATTCTTATAACAGTCAATTTTAACTGAAAATCTATTGAAATTATGACTTATGACTACCACCAAAATATTACAACTGAAATAGGATTGCTATATAAACTAATTCATAATTCAATCTAGGAATACTCGGCTTTTTGACTGACTTTAATTCTTTCCACAGCAGAATAAATATTAAATTTTTTCCCCCGCAAAAATCCGATTAAAGTAATATTAAATTCCCTAGCTATTTCTACCGCCAAACTACTAGGTGCAGAAACAGCACAAACTATCGGCAAACCTACAGTTATACACTTTTGTATAATCTCAAAACTCGACCGCCCACTCACCATAACAATATGATTATTTAAAGGCAATATACCTGCTAAAAATTCCGAACCTATCAACTTATCTCAAGCATTGTGTCTACCCACATCTTCTCGCAATTTCAAGAATTCTCCTTGATTATCAAATAAAGCAGCAGCGTGTAAACCACCAGTAGATTTAAACACCCTTTGAGCATTGCTTAATTTCTCAGGCAAACTATAAATAACTTCCGCCGGAACTTCTGATTTTAAAGGAATAGCTGAAAAACCTTGAATTTGCAGAGATTCTATACTTGCTTTACCACAAATTCCACAGGCGCTAGAGAAAAAAAATGTCTTTCTAGAGTTCTTAAATTTGGTTTTAATTCTGATTTGAGAGTAACATTAACAATATTTTTTAGTTGCTCCCCATCAATTTTTTGGTCTACACAATAACTAATTTTTTCAATATGTTCACGACTGTCTATCGCTCCTTAACTATAGAGAAATCCTACTGCTAAATCAAAATAATTTCCTGGAGTTCGCCTAGATAACTAATCGCCTTCTTCCTGCTTCTTTCTTCCTTCTGCTATAGAAAAAAAATTAGATGAGAACATTGTCTAGGCAGATATCAAAAACTAAGTTATAAATTGACTTATTAAAACCTGTTTTTTTCAAATCAATCTAACCACTGCAAAGATTCCACAATTTTCTTAGCTTCTGTAGGAGTAATATCATTTTTGCATTCAGAAATAGGATTAGATTTTCTCTCTCCATAATAACTAGAGCGAATAAAATCAGCCCCGATTAAACGATAAAAAGGACTCTCTCCTCCCCAATTCATAAATAAATTATTTTGGGGAGATTTTAATTGCTGTTCAGAGGGTTTTTTCGCCTCACCCAAAAAGTCACCAAACTGAATATAAACTTCTCCAAATAAAGCAGTTTCCACAGGAAAACTATATTCATAATCTACACCGCCAATACCTCCGCTAGTTGCTTCAATAGCAAAGCAAATATTATCAGCATTTCGATAAATAATCCCATATTCAGGACCAAATATACAGGTATTTTGAGCAGTTTTTTTTGCTTCCGGTGGGCAAGGTTCAATTTTTATCTCACTGACAAAAAAACCAGGCGGTATATAACTAGGAACTGCGATTTTAATTCCCAATGATAACAGAGATGATATTTGACCAGAAGTGAGGTCAGATTTTTGAGCATTGACAGGATCTAAAAATAATGTATAACTCACCCCAAAAACTCCTAAACTGACAATGAAAGAAACTTGTTTCAGATAATTCATAAATTTTATTTTTAACTATCCCCTACCATTATAAAATATTGATATAGTCGTTTCAGTTTAGACTGAGATGAGTATTTCTTGCCTTGAAAGGGTTTCAGCAAAAAAAGTGTTTCATTCTTATTTGAAATGACTATAGTTAATCTCATATCTTCATTATCTGTAATTTTGAATTCAAAATTTATGAGAAAGTAAGAAAAATCGAGCCTGATAAAACCTAATATTTTTAGGTCAAATATATCTAACAGGAGACGAAAAAATGACAGAAAATACATCTCCCCAATGGACTCTATTTTATAGTCCTGGTGCTTGTTCTTTAGCAGGTATTATTGCTCTAGAATGGTCTGATAAACCCTATCATTTAGTTAGAGTCACAAAAGAAGAACGAGCAAGTGAAGAATTTGCTAAAATTAACCCTCTGAAAAAAGTGCCAGATATCTCCATCAATGACCGCTTATTATCAGAATCTAGCGCAATTTTACAACATATTAGTAATCACAGTCCCGAACAAAAAATGTTGCCAGAACCTGGAAGTGCTTTAGAAGATAGTATGAATCAATGGTTTTCTTATTTAGGTAGTGGGTTTCATATCTCATTCTTTCCATTTTTTGTACCATTTCGCTTTACTACTATCTCAGAACAAGAAGAAGATATAAAAGAAGCAGCTATCCAACAAATTCGCCATCAATACGAATATTTAGATAATCATTTCTCTAACTCTCAATATATATTAGGTGAGACAAAATATGTCATCGATACTTACTTATTAGCAATGGCTCGTTGGGGTGAAAATTTATTTGATATTCCCCAAGAATTTCCTCATGTATATCGTCATATAAGTGAAATGCGTGAAGATGCACGAGTGAAAATTTCCCTAGCTATTGAAAATGGAGAAATTGTGGATAACGGTACCGCCCACGATAGTACTTTTCAGGGTCATGTTTCCCTTTAAATGAAAGATTAATAGATCGAGTAATTATTCTAGTTTGTTGAGAGATTAATTGATAATTCTCTCAATCAGCTTTTTAGCAAAATTAAGTTGGATAAAAATTCAAAATGACAGATTTTTGGAATCAAGTTTTAAACTTCGCTGAAACAACTACTTTCCGAATAGGAAATCAACTGTTAAAAGACTTTGGTAACGTTTACGCAGAAGAAAAAGCAGATGGCAGTTTAGTTACCAAATCCGATAAATGGGCAGATAGAGAAATTAGAGAAGCGATTGCCCATTCTTTCCCCAGTCACGGAGTCTTAACAGAAGAAACTCAACATATATTTCCTAGTAATGAATGGTGTTGGATTATTGACCCCTTAGATGCCACAACAAACTTTGCTAAAGGTGTGCCAATTTGGGGAATTTCTATGGGATTATTGTATCAAGGAATTCCCGTATTTGGTTATGTACATCTGCCACCATTACGTCAATCTTATTACGGTTTTTATTATCAGGAAAATCAAATTAATTTTACTAATCCGCCTCTGATTAGAGCATTCTTAAATCATCAACCAATTCAACCTATTCAAGACGAACTTCGAGGCAATCATTTATTTAATCTTTGTTCTCGGAGTACATCTATTTTACCTGAACTTCCGACGAAAATTAGAATGTTAGGAATGGCAAGTTATAACTTTTTACTTGTAGCTTCTGGAGCATCTATTGGTGGAGTCGAAGCTACACCAAGAATTTGGGATATTGCTGCATCTTGGGTAATAGCAAAAGCTGCTGGTGCGGTTTGGATATCCTTAGAATCAGGGGATATTTTTCCCTTAAAAGTAGGGAAAAATTATTTGAGTCACCCATTTCCAACTTTGTGTGTAAGTAGTGAGAAGTTAGTGTCAGTTTTTCTACCTTTAGTAGAGCCATTAAGAAGGTAATATCTAATTTAGATAAAGGGTCATAAGTAAAGTTTTTGCTTTTTCCATCTGTCTGTGAAAAGTATAAATACTTTGATTATATAGCATTTATCAATTTGGTTAAATACACAAGTTTTAGATTTTTGGCAACAGCTCCGTCAGGCAAAAGGGAATAGGGAATAATAAATAAGGAATAGGGAATAATAAATAAGGAATATAAAAAATACTGTACTTCATAAAGGATGAGAACCGCTATAGTTTTGTTGGGGATAATTTAATAAAAATATTAATCTTTTTACCGAAAGTAATTATATATAGCAGTTTCAAACTTGATGAAGTACATATATTTATGGTTTGAGGGAGAGGTCTGTGTAGTCTATTTAAGAGTAGGCAACACCACCCCGTTAGCTGCAGGTCATTAACCTGCAATCTGCTGTATAAAACCAATTTGGTATCTTTGTCAATGCTTTCATTTTTTTAGTTATGAGTCAGGATATAAGAGGGAATATGGAAGAGATAAGAGGGAAGAGATAAGAGGGAAGAAAATTTCCACAAAATACGCAGATTTTGCCTTAAAATTGATGTGCGAGAAGACTTAACTATAGTAATTATATAGAGCAATCCGCGCATAGGTTGTGATAGATATAATAAGAGTCAATATCAACTGAAAACCTCTTTAATTATGACTCTTATAGGTCGCCGATCCGACAGTTCCCCTACCTGAATTCTGACTCCTGTACGGGTGATTTACTAACGGAATACTTTCCTGCGGAATGCTAAAATATTACAACTAAAATAGGACTGATATAGATATAAATTTGGTTCTATATAACATTAACTTTAGCCAAATAATCAGGGTATAAAATAAGGAATGAAAAATTTTTTAGAGACAGAGAATTTAATTCTGCGCCAGTTTACCGAAGCTGATGCTGAATTATTATTTCAATTAGATAGTGACCTAGAAGTAACTCGGTTTACAAAATTAGGCGATCGCCCAAATAAACCAACTCCATACAATACGATTAAAAATGAATTTCTGCCGAAAATCATTAGATATTACAAACAATATCAAGGTTTTGGTTATTGGGCGGTTATGGAAAAGTCTAGTGATAAATTTATTGGTTGGTTTCATTTTCGACCTGGTTTAGATAGTTATATGGGAGCTAGGTTGTATGAAGAAAATGATATTGAAATAGGTTATCGGTTCCAGAGAAAAGTTTGGGGAAAAGGATATGCAACTGAGGGTGGAAAAGCATTAATTTGGAAAGGTTTTTTAGAATTGGGAGTAGAGCGAGTAGTTGCTAGTGCTTTGTCAGAAAATAAAGCTTCTATTCGAGTTATGGAAAAGGTGGGATTAAAATTTGAGCAAAAATTTATTTATCAAGAGTCGCAGCAAGAAGGAGTTAAATATGGGGTCAACTACCAAACATCAAATCAAAGATTATGATGTTGGCTTGATTCTGCCGTCCACCGCAGTTCTGCAAACCTCGAAAGGCGTGCAGCTTTGGCTTCAGCCGACGAACCATCAGGGGCGGCTGACAAAAGCCCCGTACTTTCCCAGTCTTGCCGAAAAAGCAGCGCTCGCATTGCTATATTCCTTGCACCAATTAAGTCGGCATGGAGTTCAAAACCGCAAGATTCACAGTGGAACATTAGCCCTTTATTTGGACGATTACCTCTGCTCGTATGCCCGCAATGAGGACAAGCTTGGGAGGTATAATCAGCATCAACTTTAATAGCTAACGAATTATTTAAAACAGACTTATAGTCGATAAATAAGTGTAATTCTGCAAAGGACCATTTAGCTTGTTTATGATTAGCTTTTCGTTGTTTAGTCGATGCTTTTTTTCCAATCTTACGAGGTTTAGTCCGCTCCCGAATATTGGTTAAGTTTTCCAGTCCGATTAATGTGTTAGGAGTAGCAATTTGTTTGGATAAACAGTGATTTTTATCAGCAACAAACCGTCTTTCTTTTCCTGATAATGAAACCAAACGTTTCTTAGCAGAACGAGTGCCTTTTTGCTGTAAAGATTTTCTCGCTTTTTGATAACGAGTAGCTTTATGATTACACTGTTTTCCTGGATAGAAATGAGCTTGATTTGCGGTGTCTGTAGTAACTGCATGATACCGTTGTCCTACATCAACACCCACTACGCAATTAATTGCATCAGGTTCAATGTCTGGTATTTTTAATTCTAAAGAAACTAATAAGTAGTAAGTCTTATTTGAACGAGCGTAATAAATTTTTGCTCCTCCAAATTTAACTGCATCTTCACCCGATTTGATTAGTTCAACGTGCTTGTTGTGCCCAGAGTAAAAGACTTTAATTCGACCTTGTAAGGTAATCAAACTCACCCCTTGCTTCACAAAAGAGTAATCTCGTTTGTAGTTTAAATTGCAAGTTCTGGATGCATACTTAGGTGGTTTGTCCAACCCCTTATATCGCTTTTTAGTCTGGCCCAGTTTAAGATGGTTCGCATTTTGTTTAACTTTAGTCCACAATCCTTTATAAGTTGCAGCTACTTGTCTTGGGACATTGCAACTCATCTGAGAAGGTAAACCAAATTTAGTTCTAATATCCTGATAAACAAGCTTTTGCAACTTATTTGCACTTGATACTTTTCCATTAGTGAATGCTATTTCACAAGAGTAATTTAGCGCATCTCTATAAGCCAATGAAACTTTCCTCAAAAGCTCTTTTTGCTCTGAGGATAAATGTAACTTCAGTTTTGCTGTTATTACTTGCTTCATTGCTTTTTCACTAACTACTTTAACTATAGCTTAATGGTGAAAGAAATAACAACTTTTAGCAGAAAAGAATGCGATCATAATTATTGGACAACTTCATACTTTCATTGTCCCGATATTCCTCTCACCGCTAAATCGCAGATTATAGCGGGAGACTCCTATCGAGCTAGTTGACGCTTTTTAGTAGCTTCCCGTTAACAAGCAGAGGCTTAACAGCAGGCTTATTTGTAGAGTTCCGGTGGAAGCAGCAAGTAAACGTTAAAATGTCGCACTTGTGACGTTTTATATCGGTTTTATGAAGCAGCGAAACCCCTACAATAACTTTAACTTTGCCATTTTTTCAGGAGAAACTAAAGTATTTGCACAAATAATCCCAGAAGCAGCCACCGCTGGAACACCTATTCCAGGCATTGTGCTATCTCCCACCCGATACAAACCTTTAATCGGAGTATGTGGCCCCGGAAAACTTCCCTGACCTGCAACAATAGCTGGCCCATAAGTACCCTGATAACGTCGCAAAAATCGAGCATGAGTGAGTGGGGTGCCGATTAACTCCAATGTTACGCGCTTTCTCACATCAGGAATAACTTTTTCCAGCGCCCGAAATAAACTTTCTGCCTTCTGCTGTTTTATTTGCTGATAAGACTCATCTTTTTGCCAACCTTGATAAGATTCCAAAGTATAGGCATGAAT
>JBARXI010000235.1:0-6313 GCA_049647275.1 Microcoleaceae cyanobacterium | reverse complement strand
ACTGACCTCTGGCTCAAGAACGGAGACGCTCTTTCTCTAAGTCGGCTCAATGAACTGCGAACCAAGAATTCTTGGGAATCCCCCACTATATTCGGTACTCCGAATTAGTGGTGGGAGGATGTCAAACGAAGCAAAGCTTTTTGCCTTGCCCAACTGGGTTTAATACTCTACCAAAATCTGGAATTTATTACCTGACTCACCGAGGTGGACTTTCTACAACTTAGCTGAATACTTATATATATATACAACAGATTGCAGGTTAATATGAAAACCGCTGTAAGGGTGAATATTTGTTAGCTGTTGCCTGTTGCCTACTCCGCAAACTCGCCAAACTTCCCAAACTCCTCACACTCGCCAAACTCCTCACACTTCCCAAACTCCCAACACTTCCCAAACTTCCGACACTCGCCAAACTCCTCACACTCGCCAAACTCCTCACACTCCCCACACTCCCCAAACTTCCCAAACTTCCGACACTTCCAAACTCCCCAAACTTCCCAAACTTCCAAACTCCCCAAACTTCCCAAACTTCCGACACTTCCCAAACTTCCAAACTCCCCAAACTTCCCAAACTTCCTAAACTTCCTAAACTTCCCAAACTCCTCACACTTCCCAAACTCCTCACACTTCCCAAACTCCCCAAACTCCCCAAACTTCCCAAACTCCTCACACTTCCCACACTTCCAAACTCCCTAATAAATATATGTACTTCATCAAGTTGGAAACTGCTATATATTGTTGAGATTGGCCATTTTTTTGTCCCTCTTCTCTGCGCCTCTGCCTTTGGACTCAAAATGGACAATTTAATCTGATAAATTCTGTTTACCTTTAAGCCTTAAAGCAGTCATGCAGTAGTTTCTTAGTGTAAATACTTGCGCGATCGCACTGAGTCGAAAATTTGGGAAATTTCTGTCAAATAGTGGTCAACCAGTTAATTTCCTGCAATTTCACTTAGAAATATCTGGTTTAAAAACGGTAGAAAAAAATATCTAAGTATAATTTCATATATTTTGAATGATCGTCATTTATTGGCTCAGTAAAATCTATTACTAGTCAGAAAAATCCAATATTTTTAATTAGGTAAAACCTCAATATATCTGGATATTTTTATTAGTGAAAATACTTAACTTCCTTATTTATAGGCTTTGATTTAAAAACTATATTTAAGTTGTTTACTTTTCAAGAAATATAGATAAAGTAAAAAAACTCTTTGTTTATATATATTTAAGTTCAAAAATGTGTAATTCTACAATAATAAAAATCCGAGATGAATTGTAAAGTGTTGATGAACTTCAACCAAACCCCTTGTCAGACATTAATCTACTTGTTACTATAAAAATGTGAAGAGCAAATAAACAAACAACAACTTATTTATCTATTACAAATAACTCCTATATTAAATCAATCAATTTAGATTAATTCAAGCATTTAAACAACACACAAGTCAAAGTTACAAAACCATGAGACACTTACAATCTCTACTTATTGGTACAACACTAGCAGCCACTACCATCACAGGAGCAACATTAGCACCCTCTGCCGCTCAAGCAATGAGCCTAAACGGCAGTATCAGCCTCACAGGTACTCCTGTTTTTGGCAACCCAAAAGCAGTTAATCCTACCAACACATCCCTTGATGTCACAAGTGCTAAAGTTCTACAGTCCACTGGTGACTTTGCTAACGGTAGTTTTGGTTCTCTTGCACCTACATTTGAAACTCTTAGTCTGACAAGAATTGATAGTAGTATTGATGGGGAAAAGGCTAATTACAGTTATGGTCAAACCACATCATTCATTGATTTTGGTATGCAAGACTTAGGAGATGGATTAAAACAGCTAACTTTCGACCTAAATGCAGGTAAACTTACCAAAGGCACAGGATATAATGGGGCAATGTCTTACGCATTTGACACTAAGCTTACAGGGAAATTTAACTACGGTGGCTCAAGTTTTGCTACAGGCTTTCTCAGTGCGTCGCGAGTATTTGAGAGTACCAGCTTTCAGATTACCCTAGAAGCAAAAGAAGTGCCTGAACCTTTGACTATCCTTGGCACTACTGTAGCTCTAGGATTTGGAGCTATGTTCAAAAAACGTGCTGGAAAAAATCCCAAGAAAAAATAAAACCTTTCTCACAGGTTCGTCTTCGCTTCAGTCGATTACCTATCCAAAACAAAGTTTATAAACAGAACTGCTATCAGAATTAACCATTATCAAATCTAACTAGGGAGTAAATACCATGAAAAACTTACAATCTTTATTCTTCGGCACAACAATTACTTTAGCTACAGTCACAGCAGCAACTCTAGCACCTTCACCAGTTCAGGCTGCAGGTCTCAACGGTAGCATTGGCTTAGGAGGCACTGCTGAATTTGGAAATCCCGAGCAAATGTTTACTAATCAAACTACACTCGGTTTCGACAATCACGTTATTAATTCTTCTGCTGGAGACCTTGCCGGGTTAATGCCAGTAAACATGGAAACTCTGAATTTAACTTTAGATGGTATTCCCAACCCGATGATGAACTTTTACAACTACGAAGCAACAACTGCATTCATTGACTTTGGCCTAGTTGACCTAGAAGGAGATGGAACTTTATCTCAACTTACTTTTGACTTAGATGCAGGTCAGGTAATGAGACAGTTTAATCCATTGCAGCCAGGAAATGTGAGTATCAATGGTCTAATAATTACTGGTTTATTTAACTATGAAGGAGAAGCTTTTGAAGGGTTTGGCTCTTTCGGTGCTTCACGCTCGGGGTCAGAAGAATTTGGTTTTTCGACATCTTATCAAATGACTTTAGGTGTAGGAAATGGCGGAGAAATCTCTCCTGAATCACCTGAGTCTGTACCAGAGCCTTCTATTCTACTTGGTCTGGGAACAGTTTTAGGAATGGGAGCTTTATCTAGAAAGAAAGCTTTGGCAAATCGTCAGAAATAGACATCTTCAAAAAATAGTGTAGAGACGTTCCATGGAACGTCTCTACTAGCATATTTGGCCATCAATAATATACCCTGTATTCTTAAGGTCGCACTTTAGTTTAAAGCTTTGATGCGACATTTTCTAGTTGTTGAATAATCTCTTTGTTTTTACAACTCCGAGAACCATATAATCTAGCTGCAAATATTTTGATTATCTCTAATATCATGTCCGTTTAATAGAGTGATAAAAAACTTTCTTCTTCTCTTGCCACCTCTTCCTTCTTTTTCCCTCCTGACTCCTACTCCTGTACGGGTAATTTTGGACCGAATGCTCCGCAAACATTAATTACCCCGACAGACTCGTGACTCCTCCGTCGTTATTTATAAGTATTCAACCGGACATGATATAATACATCATTAACCAAATATTCCTCAAAAGTTGCATCTTCATTTTTGCGCAGCATTCGGTAGGAAACAATACTTCTACACCATGTTTTGCACATTAGGCTTCTAGCATAATAATTTGGCGCTCTAGGTCTGGTTTCTGGTCTCGACTACTGACTTTGGCATCAGCAACAGTGAGGCTAGCATCACTTTTATTGTTAATCAAGTCACTGACTTGATAACGGCGATGCCCACCAACTGTACGCTCGGAAGTAATTTTGCCCCGATGCCTCCCATTTGGGAAGTGTGTTTCTACTCACTTCTAACAAGTCGGCGGCTTTTTGTATACTCAATAAATTACTCATAATGCTATTATCTCATTAGACATAGGCGTGGAAAATAAATAAACCTTTTAATTAGATCAGCTCAGGAAAGAAAAAGTCACCATAAAAAATCCTTTTTCGTGCCTTCGCGCGTAAAAATATCTTACCGAATAATTAAGGTTTAAAGCCTCTTCTTTTCACAAGAAAAGCGGTCGGGGGATGGCGAGGAGACCGGCTCTTGCAGAGCCACTCCGCTTTACATGTCGCTCCGCGAAGAGCGGAGTTGTGCGCCAGCAAAACGCGATATGCAATCGACCAAGAGAAGTCAACAATTTTCTCATTGGTATCAATCCTCTTCCTTTAAGACAGAGGTAATTATTCATTATCAATTATCAATTATTGAACTGTTGCCTACTCCTGCAAAAAATCTATATCTTTATTCGGAGAGATCTATTATATATATCTAAATCTAAACAAGTCCAAGTAAAATTGTATTGATTTTTGTTTGCTCCCTTAGACCTGCTGCTATAGCAATTCCCAAAAAGCGTGAGGTACGCGCATTCGTTTGTTTTAGACAACAGCTCCAGAAAACAACATCTCCAGAAGGGAAAAAAAAGACAACTCTACACACCCGTGCCTGAGAAACACTATACCTATCACCTACCGCCTTAAACCTAATACTGTGACTTAAATCACAGAAATATACCTGTTCATTTCACTAAACTTTTGTTATTATTCTCACACAACTGTGAGTTTACGCATCACAGCTAGAACTCAAAAAACAGGAGAAGATATAAATGTAGAGTTCAAGGTTTATCCCATGCTAGAAGTTAACTTACTCCCTGGTGCTATCAACGAAATAATGGCTTCTGTTGCTCACAGTTGTTGCCTTACCCAGTCAGACCGTTATGGCCTCATGGCTTCTATATTGGATGAATCTGTCACAGAAGAAGATCGTCGCTCTGTTGACAGGTTACTGCGTTATGTAATCCGAGGAAAAATCTTGGTAGCCGATCATAATTAAAAAATAAAGATTAGCCCTACTTGAGATTACGGTCTAATGTTAACCATCTGTCTTCATCTCGCAGCATAAATAAGACAACCATAGCTGCAAGTAAAGGTACAGCAGCCCAAAACAAATGATTTCCTGGTGCATAAGGATTTAATAATTGTTTGTAGGTAGAAATAACTGAAACCAAGTGCATTCCTAACAATACTCCATAGGAAAAAGTTTTAAATAATCCCACCAGAAAAGTTAGAGTAATTAAAGTTTGAAGAATTCCTATTCCTACAGATATAGAATTTGAAATACTCAAAAAGTAAAACTTCTGAAATATTCTTTGAGTTACTTCCGGAGAAATAATTTTTTCAATCGACCAAACCAAAAAGAATGCAGCAGTACTAATTCTAATTAGCGCTAAACCAATTTGTAACTTTCGTTCATTTGTCATAATTATTTGATGACTTTATTCTCAAGTTCCTATTTTAAATTTCTCTAATTGAGACTGATTTGTCAACTCCTTACTACTGGCTCCTGACTTCTGAAATTCTAGCCGAAAGGTTGTAAAGAATAATTACAGAAAAAATAATCATGTTTTTTTCGTGGGAGACTTAAGCAAAAAGCTGTTTTATGGAGGCTTGAGTAATATGTCCAATGAAGCTGAAGAGTTACTAGATAAAGCTCTAGAAGAAATAGAAAATGACAATTATGAGGAAGCACTTGCTGCTTTAGACAAAGCATTTGAACTAGAGCCAGAGTACTTCAATCAATTTGTTCCAATTAATACTAGAGGCAGTGCTCTTTTGGGTTTAGAAAGATATGAAGAAGCTCTCGCTATGTATGAGCAAGCATTGCAACAACCTGAGGATTCTTTTGATACTTATACAGGATTAAAAAATAAAGGATTAACTCTCAGTGCTTTAGAAAGATATGAAGCAGCAATTGAATGTCATAATCAAGCTCTTGAATGGTACGAGACATCTGTGCAAGAAGGTAAAGCTTTGGCAGATAGAGATGATTTAGCAACAGTTTGGGAAGATAAAGGATGGGCTTTGATAAATTTTGACAAATATGATGAAGCGATGATTTGCTTTGATAAAGCGATTGAATGTATCCCAGATGATGGATGGCTTTTTTATAATAAAGTTTGCTGTTATACTCTACAAAATCAAATTGACCAGGCTCTTAAAAATTTAGAACAAGCTATTAATTTAGAACCAGAAGTAAAAGACTGGGTACAAGAAGACCCAGATTGCGAAAATATTCGTTCCGATCCACGATTTCAAGCATTAGTTTCTAGTTAAATTATATTCCTGAAAAATTTATTAATTGATATGTTTTTGAGAAGGCGATATCGCTGATTTTGATTATGCGATCGCTTTTTTCTTATATCTAAACAAAATAATTGTCAACCTTTTCTACCCCTAATTAACCATTATTAACTAACCAAATTTTTAGGTTAATAATGGTTAATAATAGGAATAATGACCTAAAAATTGGGTCTTGCGCCTCCTCTTTTAAGGGGATAAGAAAAAGAATATTCCCTATTTTCAAGCGTCCTTATTGCAAGAGGCTAGCGCAGTTCCTCTGCAAGAGGCTAGCGCAGTTCCTCTGCAAGAGGCTAGCGCAGTTCCTCTGCAAGAGGCTAGCGCAGTTCCTCTGCAAGAGGCTAGCGCAGTTCCTCTGCA
>JBARXI010000234.1:0-5896 GCA_049647275.1 Microcoleaceae cyanobacterium | reverse complement strand
ATTCTAATACATTAGCGTCTGGCTTTTGTTTGAGGAAATTTTCTAAAAAATCAACGGCTTCTGTTGTTAATAATGGAGTATTTCTGAGATTTTGTGGCGATTTTCTTTGAGTTTTAGCGACTTCTGTTTGAGGAGTGACTAATTGATTATTGTTTGATTTTTCTAAAATATTCTTCGCCCGATCTAGTTGAGACCGATATTGCTTCAATAAAGTCATTTTTTGAGATAAATTGACTCGAGCAGATTCGATTTTGTTTCGATTCATATCTAATAGTTCTTTTGATTTGATAAATTTTTCTTCTGGCAGCATAATTGAAATCTCTAATTAAATTAAGTTGGTTTTCAGTGATAAAAAATCTAAATTATTACCCTCAATAAGTCTTCTACAGATTAATTTTATTTAAATTGTAATTTTTTGGTAGTGCTAGGTGTTAGGTATAATTCGCCAATAAATACACGAAAAATTTTCATATAGCGTTTCTCATCCTTTATGAGATACAGTATTTTTTCCATTCCTTGCTCGCTAAAATCCCTTGCCTTGTATATCTTCAAATAGCGTGAGAAATTCTATATCTGAATTGATGGTTGTTATACTTATTGATGATAAGTTTAATTGAGATAATACAATCTCAAGCAATCCTATTTCAGTCGTAATTTTTTGGTATTGCTAAGTGTTAGGTCGAATTAGCAAATAAATACATCAAAAATTTTCACAGCCGATCTAGAGTGCTATAGATATGAAAAATACTGTTGATTATTGCCAATTTTAAATTGTCTTATCTAGCAGTATTTCCCGATTTTTATTCAATGGAACAACCAAAAAAGCCAAATATGTAGATGTGCTGAAATAATAAAATACAGAAACTTATAATATCTTAAGTTAGTCACGTGATGCTATAAGTAGTAGTCTCAAATCAAGACAAATATGAGCAACTCATCCCCAGTAACTCCAGAAACTGCAGCCCAATACTTTCAAAAAGCCAACAAAGCTATAGAAGCAGGCAAACTAGAAGAAGCCATCCCTCTCTATCACCAAGTCATTAAACTGAACCCCAACTTCTCTTTGTATTACCAAAGTCTGGGAGATGTTGAAGCCCAACTAGGTCATTGGGAACAAGCTACTACTGCCTACCGTCAGGCCATAAAACTTAAACCAAACTCGGCCATATCTCATCATCGCTTGGGGGACATTCTGGCTCGACAAGGGAAATTAGAAGAAGCGATCGCCTCTTACTCCCAGGCCATTCATATTAATCCCAACTTCTCGGAATTTTATAACAGTCTGGGAAAAGCTTTATTCAACAAAGGGCAATTTGACAAAGCTATAACCTACTACCAAAAAGCCATATCCCTCGACCCAGAATCTGCCATTGCCCACCATAATTTGGGAGAAACTTTCGCTCAACAAGGTCAGGTTCAGGAAGCTAATACTTACTATCGGAAAGCTATAGAAATAGACCCCAGTTTCTGGGAATCATACCAAAAATTAGGAATAGCCCTGACTAAACAAGGAGACCTACATCAAGCGACCCAAATTTACTTAAAAGCTAGTCAACTTATCCCGAATTCCGCTACAATTTATCATCATTATGGAGAAATTTTATCCAAACTCCAAAGGTGGGATGAAGCTATTATTGCCTATGGTAAAGCAACCGAACTTAAACCAAACTCTGCAGTCATTTATCATCAGTTCGGATATGCTTTAGCTCAACTACAAAAATGGGAAGAAGCAACAATAATTTACCACAAAGCAATTCAACTTCAACCAAATTCACCAGAGGTTTATCATCATTTAGGATATGCTTTAGCTCAACAGAAAAATTGGTCTGAGGCTGTAGTTGCCTACCGCAAAGTTACCGAACTTCAGCCAAATTCTCCAGAGGTTTATCATCATTTGGGATATGCTCTGGGTAAACTGCAAAAGTGGGAAACAGCAGTAGTCGCTTATCGGAAAGCTGCACAACTACAACCCAACTCCCCAGAGGTATATTACCAGTTAGGTTGCGCCCTGATAGAATTAAAACAAGATCGAGAGGCAGTGGCCTCCCTTCGCAAAGCTTTAGAACTTAATCCTAACTTAGCCGAGGCTTATGGGGAGTTGGGAATAGCTCTCGGTAATTTGAAACAGTGGGATGAGGCGATCGCTACTTATCATCGGGCCTTGGAGCTTAACCCAAATTTAGGGGAAGTTCATGGTTATTTGGGAAAGATATTAGCTTCACAAAAACGGTGGGATGATGCTATTGCTAGTTATCGCCGTGGTCTGGAAGTAAATCCTAAGTTGCCGGAGGTTTACCAAAATTTAGCTTTGGCTTTGGTGCAGCAACAAAAGTTTGATGATGCTATTACTAGTTATCAGCACGCTATTGAGCTTGGCATTAATACTGCTGAAATTCATCATCAGTTGGGTCATTCTCTCAGTAAACTCAAACGTTGGGATGAGGCTGTGGTTAGTTATCGCCTGGCAGTTGAGATTAATCCTAATTCCGCAGCAGTGCATCATATGTTGGGAGAGGCGCTGGCTCAACTGAAAAGATGGGATGAGGCGATCGCTTCTTTATCTAAAGCTGCTGAACTTAATCCTAAATCTGCGGATGTTATATACCATAAAGCCGAGTTATTGTCAAAATTGGAAAGGTGGGATGAAGCTGTGGCAGCTTATTCAAAAGCTGTAGAGTTGAGGCCAAATTCGGCCAAGTTTCATTTGCGGCTGGGGGAAGCTTTGGCACAGAAAACTCCTCTGGATGAGGCGATCGCTTGTTATGGTCGTGCTTTGGAAATCGACCCTCATTTTTCTAAGGCTAAGAAAAAGTTAGAGTCAGCCCAAGCGACAAAAAATATTCTTGCAACGGGCAATTTTGCCAATATCAATATATTAGGAGAAACTGATTTTGAGGGTTGTTTGGATTATGCAACTCTGGATTATGTTTCTGGTTGGGCGAGACATAAAAATGATTCTGACAATGTTGTATTTGTTGATGTTTTTGTTGGTAATAATTTAGTCGGCACGTTAGTAGCTAATAAATATCGTCAAGATTTAGCGGAGGCTTTTGGTACTCACGGATATCATGCTTTTGCTCAAAAAATTCCTCCTTCTTTACATAGTAATGGGTTAGTTGAAGTTAGTGTCAAGATTACAGAAACAGGTCAACAACTGAAAAATTCTCCCAAAGCATTAATAGTCGGACCGAAAGGGAAAAAACATGAAGTTCATCTGAGTTTTAATCAGGGAGAAATAAATAAACTTATCTATTTTAAGGAGTCAGGAGCGAAGGAAGAAGGAGTCAGGAGTCAGGAGTCAGGAGTCAGGAGTTTTTTTGAAGGAAGAATGAAGGAGGGAGAAGCTTTTTTGAAGGAAGAAGGAGGAAGTGAAGAGGAAGCTTTTTTGAAGGAAGAAGGAAGAAGTGAAGAGGAAGTCAGAAGTCAGATACTTCCGGCAAAAATTCAGACTGAAAAACCTGCAGTAGCAGTAATTATCTTAAGTTTGAATGGAGCAAAACTATTAAGTGAATTATTTGCCTCCTTTGAGCTTTATAACAGCTATGAAAATTTGGAATTAGTAGTAGTTGACCACGGCTCAACAGATAATAGTATTGATGTTTGTATGGAGTGGTCAGAAAAGCTGCCAATAACAGTTATTGCCAGGGGAGAAAATTATTCTTTTTCCAACTCAAACAATGTGGGGGTGAATGAAACAAATGCTCCTTTACTACTATTTATGAATAATGATATTACCCTCTGCCAAGACATAATTCCGCAAATGGTTGAGTTAATTCAACAAGATGAAAATCTGGGAATGGTAGGAGTAAAATTATTAGATATTGTCAGCGACAAGTCTTTAGCTTTTCCACCTACCCAACATTTAGGAGTACAGATATATTTCCACAGTCAAAATGAACCTTTTTATCCTTTTGAAGTTCGTTATGCTCCGCAATTATTAAAAGTACAATCAGCTCCTTGGAAAGTGCCGGTTGTAACTGGAGCATTAATGATGTGTCGGCGGGAAGATTTTCAGGCAGTGGGAGGTTTTAACGAAGATTATTTTTACGGTTATGAGGATGTAGATTTATGTTTGACTATCCGGCAAAAATTAGGGAAAGAAGTTATTAGTGCCAATCATTTAACAGCTTTTCATAATCGTGGTTTTTCTCGATTTAATAAAGGCAAGGAATTTATCCAAAAAATCTTGAAAAATCGCCCGATAATAGAACAAAGATTTGCCTATTATTTGCGTCGTAAACATTTACAGGATTACTTTGAAAAAGGAATTTATTGGACTGGTCATCCTTTAACTATTGGTTTTGCTGTAACTGAGGCAGATATGGCAGCTTCAGCAGGAGATTATTTTACAGCAGTAGAATTAGGAGAACAATTAGTTAAACAATTTGGGTGGGATGTTTATTATCTTTCCGAAGGAGAAGAATGGTATGACATGACGCGGTTAGATGTAATTGTAGTTATGCGCCATGATTATGAATTAGAAAGAATAGAAAATGCCAAACCAAGTTTAATAAAAGTTGCTTGGGCAAGAAATTGGTTTGAAGTTTGGGCATCTCAAAAAATGGCAGGAGATTATGATTGTTTTTGGTGTTCTTCTCAAAAGTCGGCAGATTATATTCAGGAAAAATTATCTAAGTCTACAACAGTAGTTAGGATAGCTACAAATGATGAACGTTTTAAAGAAGGAGTCAATTCAGAAGTCAGAAGTCAGAAGTCAGAAATCAGAAGTGAAGAAGAATTTAGAAGTAAAGTAGGGAAAAATTCTGCATTAGAAAATTTACAGCAGACAGAAAAAGTCAATTCTCAGCCAGAAAATAAGTTTCCAGAAAAATCTACCACTGAACGGGAAAATTACTCGCAAGTCGAAAATTTACAGCAGATAGAAAAAGTCAATTCTCAGCCAGAAAATAAGTTTCCAGAAACAGCTACCACTGAACGAGAAAATTACTCGCAAGTCGAAAATTTACAGCAGACAGAAAAAGTCAATTCTCCCCTAGATAATAAGTTTCCAGAAAAATCTACTACTGAACGGGAAAATTACTCGCAAGTCGAAAACTTACAGCAGACAGAAAAAATCAATTCTCAGCCAGAAAATAAGTTTCCAGAAAAATCTACAACTGAACGAGAAAATTACTCGCAAGTCGAAAATTTACAGCAGACAGAAAAAATCAATTCTCAGCCAGAAAATAAATATCAATCTGACTATTGCTTTACCGGAAGTTTCTGGAAATATCCGCGAGATATTATGAGTTTTTTAGAGCCAGATAACTTGCCCTTCAACTTTGCCTTGTATGGATATAATTGGGAAAAATTTGATAAATTTAAAAAGTATAATCGCGGACCCTTGCCTTATACAGATATGCCCAAAGTTTATGCTTCGACAAAAATAGTAATTGATGATGCAAACTCAGTCACAAAACAATGGGGTTCCACAAATTCACGAGTATTTGATGCAATTATGGCGGGTGCATTAGTTGTAAGTAATGGAGAACTAGGAAATCAAGAAGCTTTAGATGGATTATTGCCTACTTATAATTGTCGTGAATCCCTGGAAAATTTGTTACGAGAGTATTTAACAAATGAGAAATTAAGATTAGCCAAGGTGGCAGAGTTACAAAAAATAGTCAAAGAAAAACATACTTATAAACATCGGGCAAATACTGTATTTACCGCTTTGCGAGAAAAGATGAGTAATACTTGCCGTATCAGCATAAAAATCGGAGTACCTGATTGGAAACAAGCCCAAGAATGGGGAGATTATCATTATGCTTTAGCAATGAAACGGCAGTTTGAAATATTAGGTCATTCCGTCAGAATAGATATTTTGCCAGAGTGGGAAACGCCGAAAAGTTTTGGAGATGATGTAGCAATTGTGATTCGTGGTTTGAGTCGTTAT
>JBARXI010000233.1:0-6052 GCA_049647275.1 Microcoleaceae cyanobacterium | reverse complement strand
ATTATTACCAGCTTTATACAAACCACGGTGTCTTGATGCAGTCGCTCATGGGGGAAACCACGGCAGTTGCTCCACTTGGGGAAACCCCAAGACCGCACTGCCTCCCCAAGACCGCGCTGCATCGCTTTATTCTTTTTCCTGACGGTTTCCAATAATCGGCCCGTAGGTCGGGGCTTCATTGCTCGGAATCTGAGCCAGAGCAATGAAGCCCCGAGTTTTTCACCATAACTAGCTAGATTGCTGGAGTGAGCGCAACATTTATTTTCATTTATCTCTAGGCTGTGGAAATAGAAATAATAATTTCCCACATTTATTATTATCCCTCTACCGACGCTCTCCTGTAGCGAAGTGTGGATATATATAAATGACAAAGACAAAGTTTGATAAATAAGCAATAAAGTGATATTGTAAGAGTAAGACACACCGAAGAGCATACAACTTGTCTGAAATATATTATTTTCAGATGGGGTTTGTTGAGAAAGTGATATTAAGTTAACTTTCAGAAATTTATCAAGTTCCTAGTTACTGAAATTTAGTTGCTAGCTGATGTTATAGGACTTCAAATCAAGAAAAACTCTCTTGAGAGTTTTGGAGAAGTTCTAATATCTCTTCATAGATTAAATTAAATAGGTCATAAATTTAATTTAGATTTCTTAAATAGTCGATGATTTTAGTCCTGACCAATAAATAAGATGTTTGTTCATAAAGTCAGGTCATACAAAAAAAATGTAGCTATGATCGAGAATATGCGGTTAACTAACAGTATTCCCTATTAAGAATTTGATAAGGAATAATAACTGTTAAACGAATTAGCTTGATTTCTAAACAGATTTATTAAGACCTTAGCCTAGAGATTACCTCAGCATCAGGGAACTAAATCCAAGTTGATGAACCTGGAAAAATAAAAATATCTGCTATTTGACTATTTGAACTTAGCCTTGAAACCTAAATTGAATAAGTTAAGAGACAAAGACATTCCTAATTTATGAATTTATCTCTTTAACTTACCAGAATAATTTGACTTTTACCTTGAGCATTAAGTTAATAAATGTTGAAGTTAAAGTTATATCAATACAAATAGCAATTCCTGAGCTTTCGAGCTAGGAAATGTTCAAATCTTATCCTCCTCATAGAATATTTGGCTTAACCATGAACTACAATCACATTGCTCTAATCATTCCAATTCTCGCAACTGGTTATATATTGACTGTATATTTGTTACTGATAGTAGCCCAGAAAGCTACGAAAATTACCAGAAATCAATCTTGGGGACAAGGTATCACCGAATCACGAACTAGTTTACATTAGTTTGGAAAAACTCTGGCTTTATTCTTTGAATTAGCCCTCAAAATATGTCAAATTAGTTACAAACAGTAGATAATATTTGGACTAGTAAATTCTCAAATTGTTTGTTGTAAATCCGATCGCTGAATTAAATTTGTAGAGCTAATTAATTCAAACAAATCCTGGGTAGTAGGCAATCAAAAATAAAAGAATGACAAATTAAAACTCCCCCAGTTTAGCACTGGGGGAATCATTATGGAGTTGCGAGTTATTAAGATATCAGCTCAGTTTTGACTTCTCTCTCGCTTAAAACACGAGAGATTCTAAGCGGATGTTCCGAATCGGGCGGGGGGTTGAAACTGCGGAATTTACTTCCGCAGACAGCCCCTTGTTAAAACCACGATTCGGAACCTTTAACACTTAACTGTCACCGACTAATTGTCGGTGGTGGCAGCCAAAAACCACCTAGACGCTCTAACATACTGATGATTAATACCATATGCTTTGCGCTTACTTTTTATTTAAATCCCGTCCTTAAGGGCGGAGTCTGAATCATTTCAAAGTGGTTTTACTCAAGTTTGAGCTATAAATCCCTATCTTTGCTGCCTGCTTGTCTGTTGCCTTGGTCTTGGTAGCGACATAGGTTCTACTAGTTTCCTGACCACAGGAATTTCACCCCTACAAGCATTGGTTCATCGGGACAAACCTTGTTCTTACTCCCATGAATCAATATATTATCTCATATTTTTGGATACAGGAGATTAAAATCTCCAACTTGTTTTCATCCATCGGCTGAAGCCCGACGACATTTCAACTGCCAAATTCAAGGTCACAAAAAGTAAAGTACCTCCGAAGCTTCTTCCCTTCTGCCTCCCCCCTTTCAAAGGGGGGTAGGGGGGATGCCACCTGCTTTCCTAAGCACGATAAATTTTAACGCCTACCTACTTATATTGAAATAGGTTGACCTAAAACAGTAGGCAAAGAAACTTTTTCTACAACAGGTGTATAGCCAAGCCACTTCAGAGATAACTCAGTAAACTTTTGAGGGTCGCCAGTCACAACAAATTTTGTGGGCAATGGTAGCCCTGAATTTTTTAAATCAAGTATTTCTAATTCTCTGGCAACTACTTTTACCAGAGATGTCGCAGGATCTACTAACTTTACGTAGCTAGGTAGGAATGACCGTAGTATTGGCTCTAAATACGGATAATGAGTACAACCATAGACTAACGTGTCAATCTGTTGCTGTAGCAAAGGCCCTAAATATTCTTGTGCTATCTGATATGTATAAGGATCGTGAAGCTGATTTTGTTCAATTAATGGGACGAAATAGGGACAACCAACTTGCCAAACCTGCACAGAAGGATCGGCTTCTAAAATAGCACGACGATAGGCATCACTAGCAGCAGTGGCTGGAGTGGCAATTACACCAATTCTTCTGCCTTGTTGAACTGCTGTATTAGCTCCTGGTACAATCAATCCTAAAATAGGTATATCAAATTCCGACTTCACTTTCTCTAAAGCAAGAGCAGAACTAGTATTGCAAGCCATCAATACCATTTTCACTCCTCTACCTATCAACCACTCCACAATTTCGTAGACAAATTGCAGAATCTCAGAGCTAGTTCTTGTACCATAAGGTAATCTTGCTGTATCGCCAAAGTACAAAATAGACTCTAATGGCAACTGTTTATATAATTCTCTTAAAACAGTCAGGCCACCCAGGCCACTGTCAAAAATACCGATTCTTTGTTGTGTAGTGTTAATTGTCATTATTCTACTATTACAGTCAAATAAATATCACTATAATTCCTCTACTGATAAGAAACTAAAATAGCAATAGTTTATTTTGCTTTCATAACATAAATAGTCTCGAAAGACTCAAAGCAAAAATATTAAATATATACCATTAGATACCATTAAGATAATTTTGTTGTAGATTTTAAAACCTATTGAGCGATCGCATCGGCCAATAAATTATGGTAAGTTGAATTAGTCAATTTTAGAGCATCTTCAGCACCAGTGACAAAACTAACTGCCACCAACACCACAAATATGAAAGTTTTCCTGAAAACATAAAATCTAGCTCCCTTCATAAGAGAAAGCGATCGCCTGCTATAGTTTTGTCGATTGATAGTTTTCCTACCTGAATCAGTGGAAATTTATCGGTAAATATTCTACAGTTTCGGTTGGACTACCCAATCGAGAATAATTTGATTAACTATTTCGGGACATTCATCATGGGGACAATGACCTGCGTTATCTAACTCTCTCAACTGTAAACGAGAATTAAGCTGAGTAAACTGATTGGCATTGGCAAACTTGGGAGGAATCAACAAATCTTGCTTACCCCAAATTAAAAGTATTGGAACTTCTAGAGTAGGGAGTACCTCTTTTACACTAGGACCTAATTTGCTACTACCCATAGCCTTAAACAAAATACAAAATGCGCGAGTAGCACCACGATCGCTCGGCGGGCCTGCTAATATCTCCACAAGTTCTTCAGTAATCCTATCGGGATTAGCATAAGCAAGTTTAACCCAGCGACGAATAACTGAGGGTTTACTAACGATAGAGAACAAAAGTCTTAGTAATGGTGGGGAAGCAACAAGATTTTGAATAAATTCAACACTGGGCAATAACCAAGGAGGAATTGCTTCTTCTTGAGCAGCAGGATCGGGCAAACTGATCATTATTAACTTTTTAACCATTTCTGGATAAGAAGCCGCCGCCACTAGAGAGATTAATGAGCCGATAGAGTTACCCACTAATACTACTGGTACTTGGATGAAAGTTTGCCAAAATTCGTAGACTTGCTCTACCCAGAAGTTGACATCATAGTTGGCGATCGCTTTTTCAGAAGCACCAAAACCGACTAAATCTAAGGCGTAAACTGTATGTGTTTGACTCAGTACATCTAGATTATGTTGCCAGTGGCCTATTGATGCACCAAAACCATGCAAAAGTAGTATAGGAGGGTTTTCTAATGTATGGCCTTCGACAAATTCCTGATTACTTTGGCATCGAAGATATGTGTAGCGAGTTTGCCAACCTCGCCATACCCAGTCTCGTTGACTACCAATTTTTTGCTGCCAGTTGCCTGTAATATTACTCACTATCGCCTTTCCCTCCTTCAATATTAAGATTTGCAAAGTGCCGAGCACAGTTAAAACATAAATAGTTATCTATATCTATTATTTTGGCGTGTTTAGTACCGACTATCAGTAACAAGTATTAGGGTTGCAGAAAAGCGGTTAATCGTGATAGAATTTTAGGTCTAAACCGATATATTTGACTAGCAAATTTAGGTAGATGATTACCAAATATTTTGTTTAAATCTATCTATTTATAATGTACGCCATCAAATCCCCAAATTAACATGGGTAGGTATAGACTAAATAAAACAATCCTGGAACGCTTTGCGTTATCAAAGGAGTAGTTAAGTAATACCGTAAACTGATGTGGTACGGATGTCCCTATAAACAATATTTTGTATATCCCAATTAATGCCAATCGAAAGAAGAAATAATCGCAATCTTCCTCAAGTTAACGAAAATATTCGAGTTCCCAAAGTCAGGGCTATTGATGCAGATGGCTCTCAGTTGGGAATTATAGATACAAGAGAAGCGTTGCGGATGGCCGAAGAAAAGGAACTCGATCTTGTTCTGGTCAGTGATAAAGCTGACCCACCTGTTTGTAAAATAATGGACTATGGTAAGTATGTGTTTGAGCAGAAAAAGAAAGCACAGGAAGCCAAACGGAAGCAACATAATGCTGAAGTTAAAGAAGTGAAAATGCGCTATAAGATTGAGGAACATGACTATAATGTTCGGTTATCTCAAGCAGAGCGCTTTCTCAAGTCGGGGGATAAAGTTAAGGCCACTATTATGTTCCGGGGGCGGGAAATACAGCATAGTAACCTGGCAGAAGCATTATTGAAACGGATGGCAACAGATTTAAAAGATTTAGCTGAGGTTCAACAAGCTCCCAAAAAGGAGGGACGCAGTATGATGATGTTGCTATCTCCTAAAAAGTAAAGTTAAATCCTCACAGTATTCAGAACCTCAAAGTATAAGACAATACTAGTTTTTTAGTAGGTCCCCTAATAGTCCTGAGATGCTGCTTGATTTATGATTAGTTTTATCCTCTCCTGAGACTTCTTAGGAGAGGATTTAAATTGTGGTAGGACATAGGTATAATAAACTTTGTACATAAATATAGTCATATATAGTCAAACAATGTCAAATATCTTCGTTAATTTATACAAAAGAGCTACTAAATATTTGACAAAATTTAATGGTATAATCGGCTTTGGCTGAAAATTCCTAAATAACCATCATAAAAATTAATAAATGCTCGAATCCTTTAGTAATTGTAACTCCTTAATTGATGAGATTAGTAGAGAGACATATTATTCAAAAAAATCATCGGTTTTATGCTGAAATTGACCGACTTTGTTTCTTGTCTAAAAATCTCTATAACTATGCTAATTATTTAGTTCGTCAGTCTTGGATATTTGAAAAGACAAATAATTCCTACTATGACCTACAAAAAACACTTTCTACTCAAGCAGACTATCAAGCAATGCTAGCTAAAGTCTCTCAACAAATATTGATGATTTTAGATAGAAACTGGAAGAGTTTTTTAGCAGCGAACAAAGTTTATCAACAGAACCAATCAAAGTTTAGAGCTTCGCCTCGTCTGCCTGGATATAAAAATAAAGTAACGGGAAGAAATATTGTAGTTTATACGATACAAGCCATCAGCA
>JBARXI010000232.1:0-11513 GCA_049647275.1 Microcoleaceae cyanobacterium | reverse complement strand
TCCGGATGATTAAGTATAATAAAAATGTTCTCCTGTCGCTCTCGAAGGAATATCCCAAATTTCTGCTCCTATTGAGTTTTCCCTCTTGAATTTACACCTACCACCTACCACCTCAGAACTTTATTATCACTTATTAAGCGGACATGATATAAAAAAGATTTTTTAGGGTAAATTTTTCTTTCCGATTCCGATCTAATTAAAAGGTTTATTTATTTTCCACGCCTATGTCTAATAGATTAGATAGAGCGACTCCTACCTCGGCACAACAACTGTATCACTCACATCCGCACCGGCATTTTAATTTTTTTCTGATAGCAGATAGCACAGCGGTTGAAACTCCAGCCTTGTCTTTCCCCTCTCTCTGATTTATTCCTATTTTCTGTGCCTCTGAATACTCTTGTGCTGACTTCCTCTCATTAATAATATGCACGATTACCCATTTTTAGACCTGTTTAGATGATAAAAATAATTAATTAATTTACTATAGCAACTACATAAGTAGGTGGACATAATTAAAGATCAAACAGTTGTAGGGTGGGCAATGCCTATAAGTGTCTTTGTCTAAAGGTTTTAGCTTCCTACACGCATTGCCCACATTATGCGTTTATTTATGCCGACCTACTTATAAACTCTGTTAAAGTAAATCTATATTCTGGTAATGTTAGACTTTTAGCTCTAAGTACTTTTTTATCCACTGTTTCAGTTCAGGTTTTAGCCACTATTACCTCTGAAGAAACAGATGAAAATTCCACTTATTAGCTGAATTATCGCGAGATAATTGGCGGATATGTCCTCAACAAAATCCCCCTTTAGTTGAATCTTTTTATATAGAAACAGCTAATTTTTTTGCAAATTTTTGTCAAAAACCAGATGATACATTAATCTATATTGGTGGTGAGAAAACTTATCCTGCAAGATGCTATTAAAATACCTGCAATGACGGAAGAAAGAACCGGATATGTTGCTGAGGATCGAGATATTACATATATTGTAACAGGTGTTACTTTTACTATTGTAAAAAATGGTAAGACTATGAGTGAAGAAGAAGTGATACATTCATGTAGCCAATTTTTTGAAAAATCTGTCAAAAGAGGTAGCCGAGGGTTCGATTGTTATTTGAATAAGCTTTAATAACACAAATACTGATTCAGTATTCTACTATCAACATAGGATTATAGGTAGAGTGCATCGACCATAGGGCTGATTCAGAATCTATAAAACTTAAACCTTTGTCAGATATGCTTTTGATAATTGAATTAGATCAATTTAAAAAAATCTTAATTTTCTGACCCTTATGATGTATCATGGAACCGATTATTTATTTATCAGAGGACTAAACTGTGAATTTTGTCAAGATTAATCAACAGCTTTTAAAATTAGGACTGCTGGGGATAAGTGGATTTATTTTATCCTCCTATTCAGTCAAGGTTCTAGCATCTACCAGTCAAGTGAAAATAGAACCAAATGCTATATTATTGGCTCAGTCACCACGCAATTCTATGCGTATATGTTCCCAAAAAGGGGAAAACTGGTCTGAAGTAAATTATTTTGAATCTAAAAACTATTTTGCGAATATTTGTCGTCAACCAAGCGGTAACTTAATGTTAATTGCTGGCAGAAAATCTAATCCAAATCAAGTTTTAGAGTTACCTGTAGAATTTAATCAAGGATATTTGGCTGTTGATGGTAATAGAACTTATAAAGTAGATGATAGTTCTTTTAGCCTAGCAATCAATGGTATGGTAGTACAGAAAGAGCCAATTCTTTATCAGGAAAAATAAAATTAAGCAGTATCTATATTCTTGCAATTACAAAATAAAGTAAAAATATAAATTTAAATTTACAGTATTTATCAACAGAATCCTAAATCGTGAGTTTTAAGAATCCCGGGTTGTAGCTCAAACGCAACTTCGGGAAGGTCTTAAGTTAGTTAGATATTTAAACGGCAGGCATTTTTCACGCCTAAAACTTGAGCAAATTAGGGAAGATAAACTGTACTGATTTCTACTCCTAATTCTTTCTTCCGCCATTCTGACAAAGGTTTATCCCAATTTTCTTCCCATTTTTGAGCTAATAGAGGTTTAGCTTTGCGCCCATTCGGTATCCCATTGCAATGGAGTTTAGCAAGTGTTCTAAATCATTAGGACATTGCAGTAATATTTTTAATAAACCGCCAGCGATTAATACTACAGACATTGGTCTGCGGGTTTGGGCAAGCATGAATGCTTGTAGACCTAATTCTCCCACTACATCAGTACCAAAACCCGTAACTAAATGCCAGATATCGTGAGTTTGTCGCAGGCGTAACAGAATATACCTAGTATTGTCTTTAGCTTCTAATTTGCGGTAAAAATTGGGGTTAAATTTTGTTTCTAATAAATAAGATGCGTAAGTATATCCCAAAGGAATTTTCAAGATACTTCAACAATAAATCTACAGCGCTTTCCGTTGCCCGTGAGGTACAATAACCTGAATTTTAACAGGGTAAATATTTTTTACTTGTTTCCCATCACCCTATCACCCCCCATCACCCTATCACCCCATCACCCTAAAATCGTCAATATATGTATTTCATAACTTGGAAAACTGCTGTATATCTGGTGGTGGCGCGATATAACGTTCTTGAATCAGTTGTGCCACTGTAGGGTTTTGTGTCACATATTCCACCGATAGTTGAGTTGCTGTAGTGTGAAGTAAGCCATCTTCAAATATCAAAAACAGATTCAGTTTTACCAGGATTTTTGACTATAGAAACAAATCCTTTGACAGTATTAAAAAGTTCAACATTTAAGTGTCGCCAGATTAATAACATAATTCCTCTAAAAGTAGATAATCGCAATTACTGGTGTTTTTGTCTGTATATCTACCATAGAGGAATTTTGATTAACTGTCTCTGGACAAAAACCTAAAAATGATTTACAAATTAAATCAAGTCTGAGCGATCGCTGCTACATCAAAAACTTCTCCCTATCAAATCTAGCTAAAAATATAAAGTTATTATTGGTAAACTACCAAACACGCTCATCATAGATTATAGTTTTGGCTTTTAGTAGCCCTCCAGTATATCCCATATAGTTAGTTTTCCCCGCACAAACTCAAGATTACTAACTGTACAGGATAACCAGGAACCTCCAGGTTGGTTTACATTCAGCTCCAAAGCAGCTATATTTTTGGCTCCATTATAATCAGCATCACCTTTCCAGCCACAATCAAAGCAATGATAATCTTTAGCGTAATGTTATTTTTTTTGAAAATTTCCCACTTCAGCAAAGTATAGCAAACAGCGATAAAACTACGTTCCGCTCCGCGATCGCACTCCCACTTATGAAACTATTGTTCATTTTATTAAGCTTCTACGCAGAGCGAATCATTTACCTCAAATATACACCAAAATTAGTTTTGAAGCAATAATGCTGTATTCGTTATATATCAATACTTATAACCTTTACTAACCTATGGCTAACATCGGATCTATCGCGGCATTTTTACCCCCAAATTACCCCCTAAATAGCCAAGTTCAACTTTTTTTGTAAAATTCAATTTAAATTATAAATAGATATTTAATAAGCTATAAATTTAACTAATCTTTGTTTCCAAAAAAGAATTTAGAGATATTCTATTGAAGGTCTCTACAAGGGTTTTATATTAAATTCTGTTCTCATAGCCCCCCTTCTTTTAAAAGCCATCGCTCTTCTAACCTTCCTTTTTGATATTGCTTCAAAGGAGTTAACATGATTGGGCGATCGCCCTAGAAAAAAATACTACATATAAGCAACTTGTCTCATCAATTCATTCAATTATTTCTCTATTTTCTTATACCCCACATTCCGCACTTCATAATGTAGTACAACAATATACATGAATCGTTATCAGAATTTCAACTAACTTATTCTTGTCAAGAACATAAAAAAGTGAGCGTTAAAGTATTGTTGGTGAACAATAAGTTCTGATAATCAGCAGAAAACACAGGATCAACTATACTCCCGTCGAGGGCATCAATCAATTTTCTCAATTCAGAATAATATTTTTGGCAAGCAGAGGGTAAAAACTCTAAAATCAAACTCCGTTCTCCTGTCAGATCAACTACTTGTTGACATTGATTTATTGTTAACAAATGAACTCCTTGAAAGCATTGAAATATCCATCTTAATGTTGGAGTATTTGTCAGCTTTCCTAATTGATTTTTGAGGAAAGCACAGGTTTTTTTTCAACTATTTCTCAGCATATTTGCGGTTGTGTTAATTTTGTGGAGACAACAAAAAGTAGGACTGACAAGTGTGAGAAGCTACCAGAGTTGGATAGTTTTGTTAAATATGTTGGGGGAGCTTTTAAGTTTTCTATTCCTAAACAGCCTATTGATTTTGAGAAAAAAGTTGAGTGGTTGTTTCGGCAGTGTTCTAAAAATTTGGCAATCGCTCAGAAGGTGTTGGGGAAAAATATAGTTGAGGAGATTCTCAAATATGGTGGGTCTAAGTTTGATTTGTTAGATGAGTCTTTAATTGCTGCTAAAAAAAAGTTGATTAATCATGGCTAAAATACAATTTTGTTTGTGAGCTATTTGCAAATAATGTGAGCTGAACAGGCCAATGCGAATATTGGTGTCGAAATTATAACTACCATTGGCCTAATACAAATTCTGTGGGGATTCATCCCACACTGAATCCCTGCAACAGCTAAATTTGAGGATTTAAGAATGTTCTAACCAGACCTTAAACTGCTATAATAATTCTATTTAAGTTGTGAGTTTTTGGTATTTTTTGGTTGTAGGGAGGGCCGATGGTGGAGAAAATTAAACCTGGCGATCGCTATTTACTTGATCAAGAAATAATTCAGGAGTCAGACTCTTCAACTTTCAGATGGAAATTCATCTGTAACAAGCGGATGCGGGGAAGTGGGTTTAATATCTCTGTCAAATGTTAATATGTGCTGGTCTTTAGTTAGTGGTAGGTCTGAATTCTCCAGTAATTAATTCTATCTTCTGGTTACTTACAGGCGTAACTCCTTCTTCAATAAATTGTTATTAACTACTATATGAAAAAGACAAGTTTTGAGAAAATATCAGTGAGTATATTTGTAGCTATATTGATATTAGCTACTCCAATAGCGGCGCAACAAACACAACTCCAACAGTTAGTAGAAACTAAAGAATGTCAGGGATGTAATTTAGTGGCAACTTCCTTAAATAGAATTGAGTTAAAAGGTGCAAATCTCCGTAACGCTGATTTAAGTAGTGCTGATTTATTTGCAGTAGATTTGAGTGATGCAAATCTCCAAAATGCGAAGTTCAGTGGTGCAAATTTGAGTCGCGCTACAATAGTAAATTCTAACTTAAGAAATACTAATTTTGAACTAGCTAATCTCAGTAATGCTAATCTCAGAGATTCTATTCTAAAAAAAACGAATTTTACAGCTTCTAACTTAATTAGAGCTAATTTAGGTAATACTAATTTGGAGAAAGCCACCTTAATTGATGCTAATTTAACTGATGCTTATTTAAAAGATTCTAATCTCAAAGATGCGATGCTGCAAAATGCTAACTTTAATGGTGCAGACCTGCGAGGTGTTTCTCTGATTTATGCTGACTTAAGTAATGCTAATCTAACAAATTCAGACCTCACAGGTGCTAACCTCACAGGTGCTAATCTTACAGGTGCAGATTTGAGTCAAGCTAACTTAAAAGAAGCTAATTTTAGAATGGCAAATTTGAAGGGTGCAAATCTGAAATATGCCAACTTTGATGATACAAAGATTAAAGATGCTTACAGATGAAAATAGTAATTTACCGTAGTATTTATAATACCTGCTTAAATAAAAATTTAGTTGAATTTGAGAGCGATGCCTGTTAGGAAAAAAATTGAGTCTGCCGATACACCGATCGATGAAATTCAATACTACTCACAAAATTGTTCGCCAGCGATTGCTCAACAAAAAAACCTCTAAGAGCTGATTCATAAACTAATATTCCCCCCCGTGTTCAATAATTAATAATTATTAGTTATTGAAAAGAATAGGATTGACTAAAAGGAAAAGAAAAATTTTTCCAATTGTGTTAATTATCTCTGTTTTAAGGAGAGGTAATTATTAATTGTTTTCCGTTTGTCATGCTATGCAAACGGTACATCGTCACATGAAAATTGTTAATTGTTAATTACTGAATAAATCCTAAAACTTAGTCGGAAATTACTTCTGACTTCTGTACCGGTAATTTCCTTTCCTTTCCTAGGTCATGCTGCGCAAAGGTCATGCTACGCTTTGCATGTTTGCGTAGCATTCGGAACGAAATTACCCCTTCTGACTTCTGACTTGCCCGTAGCGCTATAACCTCCTAATCCAGACTTCGACAGCTATAACACCTAAATTTCTATGGCCTTGCCCACTTAGAGTAATTCCAGTAAGCCTAAGTAAATTGACCTTTAGTAAACTGAATCATCGTAATACGACCCTAGATTTGGTAACAGATAATCTGGGAATTGAAATTGACTGCGGATGGTGAAGTCTAATGATAGCTCTACCTTACAATCTGGGGCGAATTTGGTGGATTGACCTGAAACTAACGAAAAAACATCAAGGTAAGTTCAGCCCAACCTTGTCTACTCAAGGCTAGTCTCAGGACAGATTGTGCTGGCTTCGTTGAGCGGGGCGACCGCTATTTATAAAATACTACTTTTATTCTATTCTATGTCCTAAGCACTCTGACGGTTGCTATATTTATCAATAGTGATAAACTAACTTCATTAATTTGAGCTGCTTAAATCAAATAACATGACTCTGGCTAGATTTGATGTTTCAGAAACTTCCCTTCACCAAGAATTACTCAAATGTATACCCGCTGATGCTAAAGTTATAGTAGAATTTGGCTGTGGTACTGGGAAAATAGCTTCTCAATATAAACAGATTAATCCTCACTGTCATTATATTGGCATTGAATCTAATCCAGAATTAGCCAAAAATGCTGCCCGACAGGTTGACCAAATTTTCGTAGGAAACCTCCAAGAAAATATTTCTGGTTTAAATATCCCCGCAGAAACAGTAGACTGTTTGGTTTATGGTTTAGATTTGATGGCGATCGCTAATCCTACTAAAATTTTGAAATGCTATAAAACCTGGCTAAAGAATAATGGTCAAGTCTTGGCGATCGTGCCAAATGTACAGCATTGGCGCAGAATTATTAATTTGTTCAAAGGTAACTGGGAAAATTCGGCAATAGTTCAACATTGCTTTGATTTGTCAAGCCTCAAATCATGTTTCGCTACAGCAGGTTTACAAATATATGAAATACAAACTCTCCCAGAAACAGGAGAAGAGTTTGAAAAGTTTCTCCAACTTGCCCAACCCCTGGTTGATGCTTTGGGTTTAGACCGAAAAAATTTTGCTACTCAGACGGCTGCTGAATATTACATTGCACGGGCCACAAACTATCCTATCCCACCTCGGAGACTGTTAATCCAAACAATAATTATGGAGCCGAAAGTTTGTGCTACTGTCAGAGTATTAGAACCCGATCGATTTAGCGCTACTATTCCTGGGGTCAGAACTATTTCTGCTGCTAAAACTGCTGACTTGAATGTGGGGTTGCCCCAAGAAGAAAAGGTGTTTATTTGGCAACGCAGAATTTTATATGATCCTAATGACTTTCAGAAACTGAAATTTTTACTCGAAAAGGATTATTTGATAGTAGCCGAAATTGACGATAACCCTTTACGTCGTCCTGAATATGCTGAAAATAATTATCTTAGTTATCGTGGCTGTCACTGTGTGCAAACTTCTACTGAATCCCTAGCGAATTTTTTACGCCAATATAACCCTAATGTTTCGGTATTTCAGAATCAATTGGCCAAAATTTTACCCCTATCTGAGCACACATTTTCCCATATTAACTACCTTAGCATATTTTTCGGAGCTGTCAACAGGGAAGAAGACTGGAAAGAAATTATCCCAATAATCAATCAAATTTTGTCAGATTATCAAGATAAAATTAGAGTAAAAGTCATCCACGATCGCTTATTTTTTGAAAATTTAAATACAGCCAATAAAGAATTTTATCCATTTTGTGGTTATGATAAGTATCTGGAGATTCTTGGCAGTTGCGATATTGGCTTATTGCCTCTAAATAACAACCAAATTAATCAAATGAAATCTGACTTAAAGTTTGTTGAATGTGCTGGTCATGGGGTAGCAGTGCTTGCTAGCCCAACAGTTTATCAAGATTCAATTTTTGATGGTGAAACTGCTTTAATTTATCATTCTCTTTCAGATTTTTCGGGAAAATTTAGACAACTTATAATTGATGAAAATTTTAGGGATAAAATAAGAATTAATGCTTATAATTGGGTGAAAAATAATCGTTTACTTTGTCAACATTATCGTCAACGCCGAGAGTGGTATTTGCAAATGCGGGATAAATTACCAAGTTTAAATCAAGAGTTAAAAAATCGTGTTCCAGAACTGTTTGATGATTGAAAATCTATTGGATATAGCGGTTCTCATCCTTTATGAAGTACAGTATTTTTTCTATTCCTTATTCCTTATTTCTTATTTCTTATTTCTTATTTCTTATTCCCTATTCCCTATTGCCTGACGGAGCTGTTGCCTGACGGAGCTGTTGCCCTTAATCTACAACTTGTGTATCTCACCAAGAGCGAGAAATGCTATAGCAGGAGGTTTAATGATTAAATAAAACTATGTGCTACAGAAAAGTGATTCTGATTTCCTGAGAACATATCTAAGAGCTGATTCATCAACTAAATATTAAATTATAGCAATCCTATTTTGGTTCTATACATAAAAAATAACCTTGAAAAAGGCAATAGGCAACAGGAGTAAGAGCTTTAGACTTTTTATCTATTTTTTGATTTTTTACAATCTATTTAGGATTGCTATAGACAGACATACTTCCTATTACTGTCCGTAGTTAGGAGGGCTGAGAAAATAATTATTTGAGTTTATATAATCATTACCACCCGTGGCAATATTTAGCATAATACTCAAGTTATATAGTAATTTCATTTGATTTGCGTAAAAAACCTGGCTGCTTTTAGGCAAAAGGCAACAGTTCAACAATTAATAATTAATAATTAATAATTACCTCTCCTTGAAACGGATTGGATTGACTAATCATGAAAATTTTTTCTCTCTTGGTCGATTGGATATGGCGTTTGCTAGCGCAAAGCTTCCGCTAACGCGGAGCGTCCCGGAGGGAAAGGAGACCCGAAGAGTGCAGAGCCGCTCCGAAGATCGCCATCCCACCCTTCGGGAAGCTCCGCTTTACATGTCGCTCCGCGAAACGACCGCTTGTTTCTCCTTTAAAGGAGAGGCTTTAAACCTTAATTATTCGGTAAAAATCAACAGGTAAGAAGGTTTGCCGGACTTTTTACTGTTAGTAAATAACCAACTCTTGTTTTACATCTCATTTGAAAACGCTATATCAATTTCATAAAATATTGCAGAGCGTGACAGAATATGGAAATGCTATAGAGACAAAGGTTACTAGGAAAGGAAAATATATTAAAAGATTAAAAGGAGAACAATTTTGTTTAATTTTTACAATTTATCCAAACTATCAACCTTTCAACTATAGGGATAAATAACAGATTAGAATGTAACTACCTTCTTTGACTTTTTTGAATTTGGTATGACAAGATTGTGTCGGCTTAAAATTTCTACTTTCTCCCGGAGTTTAACTTGTTTGGTCGCGTAAGCGGAACGGAGTTCTATAGTCCCCTGGCAATTGACTTCATCACACTCTTTTTATATCATTTTTATCAATTAGCTCTAATTTTCCAAATTATTGCATTAAGTTATCTGTAGTAGAATATTAAAGTAATACATTAATTTATTACTTTATTACCATTGAATGACTAATTTTAGCACAATTAAAAATGCGAATATTATTTACAATTTCTCATTTCTTCAACCCAGAAGGTGGCGGAAAACATGGTTCTTTACGCAAAGACCCGCAAACGCGCCGAATTGCCTTAACTACCTGTTTAACCGCATTACGTGCCCTCTATGGTAAATCTCAGTACACGATTGATATTGGCAAACATCAAGCTATTCCTGCTAATCAAAGTCACGGCCATGATATTGATATTATTGTTTGTACAACTAAAGGTTTTCATCTATTATCTCAGATTCCTTTGTCCTCAGATTTTCTGATGCACCATAGCACGAATGTGGAACCTCTGTTACTAGGTTTTGAATGTCAGGCGGTATTGAAATCATGCCTTGGGAAATATGATTATTATTGTTATTTAGAAGATGATTTAATTCATCACGATCCCTGGCTATTTGTGAAATTAAAATGGTTTAATCATCATACAGGAAATGGTAATTTACTTCAGCCTAATCGTTATGAAGTTTCACCTTTGGGAGCTGTGCCAAAAGCTTATATAGATGGAAATTTAAAACCAGAAATAACAGCTAAATTTCAAAATATCCGAGAGCAACCTCAACTTAAGGGAAAAATTATGGAAAAAGTTATTGCTTTTCAGAGAACTTTTAACCCGCACTCTGGCTGTTATTTTTTAAATGCCGAACAGATGGCAGAATGGGCGAGTAAACCTTATTTTTTGGATAGAGATACAAGTTTTATTGGTCCGTTAGAAAGTGCGGCAACTCTGGGAATTATGCGGACTTTTAGAGTTTATAAGCCGGCTGTGGCTGATGCTAGTTTCCTGGAAATTCAGCACTTTGGTACTACATTTTTAAGTTTAATTGGTAATCAAATTCCACTGTTTCAAAAACAAGTTCAGGTTGAGGAAAAAACTGAGGCTGAAGCTAAAAATCAAGTAGAGCAAGAAGTAAAAATAGAAACTAATCAAAATAAAAAATAAGGTTACGATAAATGTTTAATTATCTAAAAAAAATCGGTAGCTTGTCAGGCTTTTAGCTATGCCTTACGGATTAAGTCTAAAAGGATTGACATATTAAAGACTAAAGCTTTTTAGGAGCGAAAAAAGTGCAAGCAATTGGCTCTTAAAAGCTCAAAATGTAAGTATTTTGAGCCAACAAGGGCTGAAAAATCTCAGATAATTATTCCTCAAATATCCTCTTTAATCTCCATTGCTCCTGATTCCTACCCTCGACAAAAACAGTTATTGAGTAAACCCTAGCTATGCCTTACCGCAGGCTGTGGCAATAACTAATATCATGTCACCTTAATTACCTGTAATAAAAATTTTGTACTTACAGCAGATTGCAGGTTAATGTGGTCAAGCTAACGGGGTGAATATGTGTCCCCTACTCCCACACTTCCCACCCTCCCTACTCCCTCAAATCATAAATATATGTACTTCATAAAGTAAGAAAGTGCTGTATATACCCCCTAACCCCCCTTTTTAAGGGGGGTTAGGGGGTATCGAAGTTTATTCTGGTTGTTTAATGTGACTTGATATAGCAATCCTAAATGATTTGTGAAAAATTTAGATGTATTTATTTTGTCTTCTACCTACCACCTAATACCTAACACCTACCACCTACCACCACCAAAAATTTATAACTGAAATAGGATTGCT
>JBARXI010000231.1:0-2168 GCA_049647275.1 Microcoleaceae cyanobacterium | reverse complement strand
TTTCCTTTTTTTTCATTCTTTTTGATAATTACTCCAGAATAAACAAGAGGAAAGAAGGAAGAAAAAATTTCGGGAAATAATTATAGAGAGAGGTTACTTCTGGGGTGAAACAGAGTTACCTCCAGGTTGAATTTTCCAGTTTTCTTTTTTTTCCGTTCTTTTTGATAATTTCTCCAGAATCAGGAAGAGGGAAGATAGAAGAAAAAATTTAATAGTCAGAAGTTAGAATTAAAGAACTTTTCAAGTCGATGAAGTAGAAAATTTTACGACTTTTACCGAACCCTTAACTAAGAGCAGGGAATAGGGAAAATAATTAATATTCTACTTACTTCACCATCCGGGAAAGCGCTGTAATTAATCAAGTACTTATACCAACTCATTACAGCACACCAAATCATAGATTTTCTGGAAGTATTAAACCTACATATTTATCCGCCACTCGTACAAAAATATTCTAATTTCTGACTTCTAGCCAAAGACTTATTACATCTTGTATTTACCACCTTTATTAGGGTCGCTCCAGTCACAAGCAAACCCCTTAGTTGCTGGAACAAATTGATTCCAGGGTATAGGTGCAATAGCTCCTTCAGTAGACCAAACTATATTAAATAAACCATCATCACGAACCTCACCTATTCTGACAGTCTTAGAAATATGATGATTAGCATTCATAGTAACCAAACCTTCTGGAGCATCAAAAGTTTGTCCGATAGCTGCCATTCTTACCGCATCTAAATCATCAGCCACACCAGCTTTTTCCACTGCTTGTTTCCAAAGATAAACCATAATATAAGCAGCTTCCATCGGGTCATTTGTTACTCGATCTTCACCATATTTTGCCTTAAAATCTGCCACCCATTTTTTATTAGCTTCGGTCTCAACAGTTTGGAAATAATTCCAAGCAGCATAATGACCTATAAGAAACTCCTTACCAATTTGCCTAACTTCTTCCTCAGCAATACTCACTGACATAACCGGATATTGTTCCGGAGTAATACCAGCACCCTTCAACTGTTTAAAAAAGGCAACATTACTATCACCATTAAGACTATTAAAAATTACTCCACCATTAGGTAAAGCCTGTTTAATCTTAGTAATAATCGGAGTAACTTCTGTATTTCCCAAAGGTAAATAATCTTCACCAACAGTAGTACCACCTTTAGCCTTTAACTGCTCCTTAATAATCATATTTGCAGTGCGAGGAAAAACATAATCAGAACCAACTAAGAAAAATTCCTTTCCCTTATTTTCCAATAACCAATCTACAGCAGGTTCAATTTGTTGATTAGGAGCAGCACCCGTGTAAAAAATATTTTTCGAGCATTCTTGACCCTCATATTGCACCGGATACCAAAGCATATGATTCTTAGATTCAAAAACAGGCAAAACTGACTTCCGAGAAGCAGAAGTCCAACAACCAAAAACAGTAACTACCTGGTCTTGCTCAATAAGTTTATTTGCCTTTTCGGCAAAAGTAGGCCAGTCAGAAGCGCCATCCTCCACAACCGCTTCTATTTGCTTACCTAATACACCACCAGCAGCATTTATTTCCTCAATAGCTAACTTTTCCGCTTCAACTACAGTAGTTTCGCTAATTGCCATTGTGCCACTGAGGGAATGGAGGATACCCACTTTAATTTTGTCAGCCCCAGATGTAGCATTATTACCACCACAAGCTTTGAGAAAAATACTCGTACCTATAGCAGCCGAACTATAAATTAAAAATTTCCTGCGTTCTAATCCTTTACCCATCACAAAAATACTTCACTATAATGAATTTAAAACTCAACTGTACCAGGACTTAGGCATTTTTAACTGAAACAGCGGGAAGTCCTGGGCTGTAATTTTCTATTCAGAGTCGGGATGTTTGCGTAGCATTCCATAGGAAAAGCGGAGACGAACATACAATTAGGGTTGCTAATACCGTTTCACGGAAGTCAGATAAAGTCCCCGTCGCATTGGCGACGTACAGAAGTTAGGAGTCAGAAGTTAGATTTGATCGGTTAAAAACTTTGACAATACAATAGTTTAATGTTGATTATTCGTAACTGCCTAGCTAGTAATAATGGAGGTGAGAAAAAAAGATACATTACCAAGTAGCGCCTCAGTAATAACTTTCTAGAGATTCAAACCATGCTTAGAAGCAGTAGAAACAAAAGAGCGAAGAT
>JBARXI010000230.1:0-9424 GCA_049647275.1 Microcoleaceae cyanobacterium | reverse complement strand
TTCAAATAACTAATGTTTTCGAGTCTTTCACCTAAAACCTAAAACCTAAAACCTACCACCATCTTCAAATAACTAATGTTTTCCAGTCTTTCATCTAACACCTAAAACCCAAAACCTACCACCATCTTCAAATAACTAATGTTTTCCAGTCTTTCATCTAACACCTAAAACCCAAAACCTACCACCTTCTTCAAATAACTTATGACTAAATTTGTATTCATAACTGGTGGAGTAGTCTCCAGCATTGGTAAAGGAATCGTAGCAGCAAGCTTAGGACGTTTGCTAAAATCAAGGGATTATTCCGTATCTATTCTAAAGCTAGACCCCTATATTAACATAGACCCAGGAACAATGAGCCCCTTCCAACACGGGGAAGTATTTGTCACAGAAGACGGTGCAGAAACAGACCTAGACCTTGGTCACTACGAGCGATTTACAGATACCTCCATGTCTCGGCTCAACAGCGTTACCCAAGGTTCAATTTACCAGGCAGTAATTAACAAAGAGCGACGAGGGGACTACCAAGGAGGCACAGTTCAAGTTATCCCCCATATTACCAACGAAATAAAAGAAAGAATACATCGAGTGGCCAGAAATGCCAATCCAGATGTAGTGATTACAGAAATAGGAGGTACAGTAGGAGATATTGAATCTCAGCCATTCTTAGAAGCGATTCGGCAATTTCGGAAAGATGTGGGCCGAAATAACGTTTTATATATCCATGTTACCCTAGTGCCTTGGATTCCTTCTGCTGGAGAAATGAAAACTAAGCCCACTCAACACTCGGTCAAAGAGTTACGCTCTATTGGTATCCAGCCAGATATTTTGGTTTGTAGATGCGATCGCCCACTCAGCCCAGGTCTAAAAGAAAAAATGTCTGAATTTTGTGATGTACCTGTAGAGTCTGTAATTACATCCCAAGACGCTCAAAGTATCTACGAAGTACCTCTAATGTTAGAGGCAGAAGGACTAGCGGTGCAAGCTTTAGAATTGTTAAATCTCGAACCACGTCAACCAGATTTAACTCAGTGGCAAACCCTAGTAAACCGCCTTTATCACCGGAATCAGGAAGGAATACAACCAGATCGGGGCCAAAAATCCCATCCTAATGCTACTGTAGTAGAAATTGCCATAGTTGGAAAATATATTCAACTAAGTGATGCTTATCTGTCAGTGGTAGAGGCATTACGCCATGCCACAATAGCTGTTGGTGTGGACTTAAATCTGCGTTGGGTCAATTCTGAAGATGTGGAGGCCAATGGAGCTAAAAGATATTTAGAGCAGGCCAATGGCATAATTGTTCCCGGTGGCTTTGGAGTAAGAGGTATTGATGGGAAAATAGCTGCAATTGAATATTCCAGGCTGAACAAAATTCCCTTTTTGGGGCTATGTTTAGGAATGCAATGTGCAGTAATTGAGTGGGCACGCAACATAGCGAAATTAGAGAATTCCCATAGTGCTGAGTTTGACTCTCAAACGCCAAATCCAGTGATTAATTTATTACCTGAACAACAAGATGTAGTAGACTTGGGCGGTACTATGCGATTAGGTCTTTATCCTTGTCGAATTCAACCTGATACATTGGCGTTTAAAACTTATCAGCAGGAAGTAATTTATGAACGTCATCGCCATCGATATGAGTTTAATAATGCTTACCGAAACTTGTTATTAGAAAAAGGATATCTTATCAGTGGAACTTCTCCTGATGGTCGATTAGTAGAAATTATTGAACTCCCTACTCATCCTTTCTTTATTGCTACCCAATTTCATCCAGAGTTTCAATCTAGACCAAGCAATCCTCATCCTTTGTTTCATGGATTTGTTGAAGCTGCTACTGCTGTAGAAAGATGTTATGATTTATCTGTAAATAATGCTGAAGCTACCCAAGATGATATAGTTAGCGCTGCTTCTGCTTCTATTTCTTAGTTATGACTAGGCGAGGGTAGTTTATGAATTGCCTCTATTCCCTTGGGTAATTCATAAATTTATCCTACTTCAAAAAAATTATTTGGAGAATCTTTTTTCTACTGTATGCTGTAAAATTATTGATAATTTTACAGCCGTCTTACTAACTTTTATATTTCATAATATTGGTGAATGATAGTTACCTTTGAGCAAATTTTTTAGTAGTGGTGAAACTCTTTGATTGAAGATGAAATATCGATCGTTGGGTAGGACAATTCATAAATTATCCCTACTTACAAGACCAAAGGTAAATAAATCATGCTCATCAGACCTCTGGGGTAACTTGCAAAATTATCTAGAAATGCAAGAAATCAAAGCTTTGAGGAGGTCCTGTGGCCTACTGGATTAAAATAGATTATGAAAGAAGAATATACTTAATAGACCTCGATAGTATTAGTGCTTTTTCTTGTCAACCTAATCAGCGGATAACTTTTTGGTTGCCAAATAACGGTCAGCCTATCACGTTAAATAAGCAAAATTGTGAAGATTCCTATCACTTAGTTCTAGAGTATATAAAAAAAAAGATCGATATAACTTCTCAAGTTGATGATGATTGGTGGATTAAAATTATTTATGACCGCAATGAATGGTTGATTAATTTCAATTGCATTAGTACATTTGTTTGTGAAGCTAATGGTAGAATAACTTTTTGCCTACCAGATTATACAGAAGATATTATTATTAGTCTACGAAGTAACCCAGAAGCTTATGCCAAAGTTTTAGAATTTATCAGAAAAGTAACCGGGTATTCTCTACCTTGAAGAAGCTTTGAGGTCGTAGGTTTTAGCTATTAGGTTCAATATTCGTGGGGATATCAGGCGATAAAATAGCTTCCCAAGAAGGAGAATATGCACCCCATAAAACAAAGATGGATAATTGTCGAAAGTGAATTCAGAAAAAAATCAAGTATCCAACAGGTAGAAAAACAAGTCAAAAAACAGAAAAAAAAAGCCAAAGCTTTGCTAAGTAAACTATCCAGGCAAGAGTTCGCCTGTAAGCCAGATGCTCAAATAGCGATAAAAAAACTATCAAACTATTGGAAATATCACCTAATAAAAGAAATTGAATACATAGAAAAACCAGAATATCAAACAGTAGGTAGACCAAATAAATTGACTCAACCAAATCAAATAAAATATTAAGTTAAAGGGCAAATAGAAACAACAGAAGAAGTAATAGAAGCTGAAAAGATTAAGGCAGGGAGATTTATATTATACATCTCCAGAAAAGAGGGAGTAGGGAGTAGGGAGTAGGGAGTAGGGAGTAGGGATTAGGGATTAGGAGGAAAAAATTGATGATTTATGTGCGATAATTGATTTGATTTTTTATTATTGGAGATGTCTATTAGCAACGAATATCTTAGATAAAAATGAATTGAGTGATGAGCAGGTATTAGAAGAATACAAAGCCCAACAATGCAGCGAGAGAGGATTTAGATTTTTGAAAGACCCGTTGTTTTTTACTTACATCAAGCGTATTTGTCAAAACTCCCGAAAGAGTGGAAGCAATAGCAATGATCATCGGATTATGTTTATTAGTCTATAACCTTGCACAAAGAAAATTAAGGCAAGAATTAGTTAAATTCGATGAGGGCATCAGAAATCAAGTCAAGAAAATTACAAATAAACCGACAATGAGGTGGGTGTTTGAGATGTTTCAGTCTGTACACTTGGTAATCATAAATGGACAGAAACAAATGAGCAATTTAACAGAGGAACGTCAAAAAATTGTCAAGTATTTAGGCGATAGTTGTAGTCAATATTATCTAATTATTTGATTGAGTGTATTTGACGAAAAAAGATGTAGATATTTGTCGATAAAAGTAGTAAATATAAATTTTTAGCAGAGATTTAAAATAGTATTGGCTGTAATTTTCATGTTTATTTTCCCCACAATGACTACCTTAATTGAGAGAAAGAATCTATTGGGAAAACTGATAAAATTAACTTACTTAATATTCTCTATTTTGGGGTAGATAAAGTTAACCTCAAACAGAAAATTCAGGTAGATACAATTTTTATGGCTGGGATTCAAAAATATCAATAATCTGAGTCACATCTGCGGAATGTGGGTTTGATCGCGCTATTAAACGGACTTGATATAATATAGACATAACAATTATCAGCGCAATTAGGTCAGAGCAATAATTATTAAGCCCATTGTTACAAATAAATGGTATAAACCTACCAGTTTTGGAGCATAGCGACGATAAAAAAAGGGAATAGGGAACAGTCCAGGAGACCGGAAAAAGTAAAGGAGAAAGAGGTTTTTGGAACTCTAATTTAACGGAAACGAAACTAATAGAAATTATCAAAAAGTTTGCTAGACTTACATTTTAGATTTCTAAATACTAGCAGCTTTTTTAGGGTCTCTTATGGCTCAATAATATTAATTTTTAGTATTACCAGATATAGATAAAAAAATTTACGCGTTCGCGGAGCGTTGCGGAGCGCAAATCGCTCCTAATCATTTGTAACATTCTTTTTTCACGCTTGGTATTATACCCTGGGAGAATAGTTAAATTTAAGCAAATATGCAATTAATTATAAACTCCCAATCGAATCCCGATCAAATCCTATTTTAAATTATCCGCTAACTTAGTCAAACCTAATTTAGCTGCTCCTACAATACCAGCTTGATTACCTAATTTAGCAGTTAATAATTGCAAATCTAAACGAGAACTAAAAAGAACTCGTCGCTCAATTTCTGCTTTAGCCACAGGCAAAAAAAGTTCTGCACCAGCACTCATCCCACCACCAATAATTACGGCTTCTGGTGTCAAAATATAAATCAAACTGGACAACCCTGCTCCTAAAAGCCGTCCATAATCTTGCCAAAATTCTAAGGCAAATTTATCTCCAGCTTGAGCCAAATTTGCTAATTCCAAAGGCTCCTTACCAGTGGCCCTACGAACAGCTTGAACAGAAATATATTGTTCCAAAGAGCCATTATTACCACTATTACACCGAGGCCCATCAGGATTTAAAGTAATTAACCCCAACTCCCCGGCAGCCCCTTGATGACCCACAAACAACTTACCATCTAAAATAATCGCCCCCCCAATACCTGTACCGAGGGTAAGCATAATCATATTTCTAAACTGACTACCAGCTCCTAACCAAGCCTCTCCTAAACCTGCACAGTTAGCATCATTAGCAATAACCACAGGCAAACCAGTCTTTTCCTCCAACCATTCAGCCAGAGGAACATCTCTCCAGTCTGTCAAGTTAATCGCCACCTTAGATATTCTACCTTGGGCATCAGTAGGACCGGGAACCCCAACACCTATTGCTTGAATACCTCCAGAATTTTCCAAAAGAGCTGGAGGCCAAGATAAATCAGATTCAAATATCTTCTGATTTTTCAGTGCAGAATCAAACCTTAAAGTAGCAATGGCTTCAACCATCACATCAACAACTGCTTCTGGAGTTGCGGGTTGAGGAGTAGGCACAGTCAAAAACTGATGACAAACTCCATCTTTACCAAAGCGACCCAGTTTTATTGCTGTTCCCCCTAGATCGATACCTATTACCTGAATTTCAGTCATTAATTACTTTAAAGATAATTCTAAGTCGAGAACAACTTTAAATGAAACAATTCTAAAACCTTTCCACACTAGAATTAAATATAGGTTCGACACGAATTGCTATTATACTCGAAGGACGAACCACCATATATTCGCCTTCAATAGTCTTAATCGGCACATTCACAAACTCTTTAGAGTCATGTTTTGGGACTAATACACCACTATACCAAGTTTGAAAATCTTTCAGAGTAGGAAAACGTACTTCTTCACGAGCACCACCCTCAAATATTAGGTGTATAGCAAATTCATCAGGATTTCTAGGCATATCGAAATTCTACCTTGGAAACTAAACTTTAAAAATTTCAGGATATTCTCATCAAAATACTATTAGTTTGACATAATTTCTAGCATACTAAGCTGATTGAATAAATTCTTTATTTTGGTTTATATTTTGATTTCCAAAATATAAAATTGGTCTGTATATTATAACACAACCCATACTATAGCTCTTAAAATAGTCTGGATTTGGTCTTACATCTCAAAAATTAGTAATTAAAAATCTATGCCACGACGCCAAGATATACGCAAAATCCTACTCGTTGGTTCAGGTCCGATTGTCATTGGCCAAGCCTGTGAATTTGATTATAGTGGTACACAGGCTTGTAAAGCCCTTAGAGAAGAAGGATTCGAGGTGGTACTGGTAAACTCCAATCCAGCCACAATTATGACAGACCCAGAAATTGCCGAACGCACCTATATCGAACCCCTAACACCGGAACTTGTAGAAAAAGTCATTGCCAAAGAACGACCAGATGCTCTCCTCCCCACAATGGGCGGTCAGACAGCCCTAAATATAGCAGTATCCTTGGCCAAAAATGGCACTTTAGCTAAATATGGCGTTGATTTAATTGGGGCCAAATTACCAGCAATTGAAATGGCCGAAGACAGACTGCTATTTAAAGAAGCAATGGCTAGAATTGGTATTCCTGTTTGTCCGTCAGGCATTGCTAGTAACTGGCCAGAAGCCAAGGCGATCGCCCAACAAATAGGCACTTATCCCCTAATCATTCGCCCAGCTTTCACCCTGGGCGGTACAGGAGGAGGCATTGCCTACAATCAAGAAGAATACGAAGTAATGGCGCAAGGAGGTATTGATGCTAGTCCAGTATCTCAAATCTTAGTGGAAAAATCGCTGATTGGTTGGAAAGAATATGAACTGGAAGTAATGCGAGACCTAGCAGATAACGTAGTAATTATCTGTTCGATAGAAAACATCGACCCCATGGGCGTACATACTGGAGATTCTATCACCGTTGCTCCAGCTCAAACATTAACAGACAAAGAATATCAAAGGTTGCGGGATGCTTCGATTAAAATTATTCGGGAAATAGGGGTCGAAACTGGAGGTTCCAATATTCAATTTGCGGTCAACCCGGTGAATGGAGATATTGTTGTCATTGAAATGAACCCACGGGTGAGTCGCTCTTCAGCCTTAGCATCAAAAGCAACAGGTTTTCCCATTGCCAAAATGGCAGCAAAACTAGCAGTAGGTTACACCTTAGATGAAATTCCTAATGATATTACCAAAAAGACACCAGCTAGTTTTGAACCTACCATTGATTATGTAGTCACGAAAATTCCTAGATTTGCATTTGAGAAATTTCCAGGCTCCCAACCTGTACTGACTACTCAGATGAAATCAGTAGGGGAAGCAATGGCAATAGGTCGAACATTCCTGGAGTCATTTCAGAAAGCGTTGCGCTCCCTAGAAACAGGTAGGTCTGGTTTTGGTTGCGATCGCTGGGAGAAGTTGCCCAGTTTAGAACAAGTACGCTCCGGGTTACGCACCCCTAACCCAGAGAGAGTATTTACAGTACGTCATGCTTTGTTACTGGGGATGACAGTAGAAGAAATCTATGAGCTGACAGGAATAGATATTTGGTTTCTGGATAAGATGCGGGATTTGATAGATACAGAAAAATCAATCAAACGGACCTCGCTAAACGAGTTGACAAAAGAGCAGATGTGGGATATAAAACGGCAAGGATTTAGCGATCGCCAAATTGCTTATGCCACCAAAACCTCCGAAGATGAAGTCAGAAGCTATCGGTTGAGTTTAGGAATTAAACCTGCTTATAAAACAGTAGATACCTGTGCATCAGAATTTGAAGCCCTCACACCTTATTACTATTCCACCTATGAAGAAGAATCAGAAGTATTGCCTTCTGAAAAACGAAAAGTAATGATTCTCGGAGGTGGACCTAACCGCATCGGTCAGGGAATAGAATTTGATTATTGTTGTTGTCATGCTAGCTATGCTTTGCGTGAAGATGGGTTTGAAACAATCATGGTCAACTCTAATCCCGAAACAGTTTCGACTGACTATGATACGAGCGATCGCCTCTATTTTGAACCTTTAACCAAAGAAGATGTACTCAATATCATTGAGGCAGAAAACCCTGAAGGAATTATCATTCAGTTTGGCGGTCAAACACCATTGAAGTTAGCCCTTCCTCTACAGAAATATTTAGAGCAAACAGAAACCCCTTCCCAAACAAAAATTTGGGGTACTTCCCCAGACTCCATTGATACAGCAGAAGACCGGGAAAGGTTTGAGAAGATTTTGCGAGATTTAGATATTCGCCAAGCAGCAAACGGTCTAGCTCGCAGTTATGAAGATGCGTTGGCAGTAGCACAACAAATTGGTTATCCAGTAGTGGTGCGACCTTCCTATGTTTTGGGAGGCAGGGCAATGGAAATTGTTTATTCCGACCAAGAGTTGGAACGTTATATGAAGTTTGCGGTACAAGTGGAACCAGATCATCCCATTTTAATCGACCAGTTCCTACAAAATGCTATTGAGGTGGATGTAGATGCGATCGCTGATGCTACAGGTCAAGTGGTTATCGGTGGGATAATGGAGCATATTGAGGAAGCTGGTATTCACTCTGGAGACTCCGCTTGTTCAATTCCTTATCAATCTTTAGCCCCTGCTGCAGTAGAGACCATTCGCAAATGGACGATCGATTTAGCCAAAGCACTGAATGTCATCGGGTTGATGAATATTCAGTTTGCGGTGCAAGGTGAAAATGTATTCATTTTAGAAGCTAACCCCCGCGCATCACGAACAGTACCTTTTGTTTCTAAAGCAATAGGAATACCCTTGGCAAAGATGGCATCGCGAGTAATGTCTGGGAAGACCTTGCAAGAGTTGGGTTTTGTGGAGGAAAAGATACCCTCTCATGTGTCGGTGAAGGAAGCGGTGTTGCCATTTGCCAAGTTCCCTGGTACAGACACAATATTAGGACCGGAAATGCGCTCTACAGGTGAGGCAATGGGTATTGATGTTGACTTTGGTAAAGCCTTTGCCAAAGCGCAGTTATCGGCTGGGCAAAAGTTACCTTTAGAGGGAACAGTGTTTGTGTCGATGAGCGATCGGCATAAGGAAGCTGTTGTACCAGTCATTAAAGATTTGATTGATTTAGGTTTGAAAGTGGTAGCCACTGAGGGAACTCGGAAGATATTATGTTTGCATGGTTTGAATGTGGGGTTAATGTTGAAACTCCATGAAGGGCGACCAAATGTTTTGGATGGAATTAAAAATGGAGAAATTCAGTTGATTATTACGACTCCCTCTGGGGAAGAATCTCGTGCTGATGGGATTAAGATTCGCCGGAGTTCGTTGGATTATAAAGTGCCGTTGATTACGACTATTGCAGGAGCAAAAGCAACGGCGGCAGCAATTCGGTCGTTGAAGTCTGGGTCGTTGGAGGTGAAGGCGATGCAGGATTATTATTAGAGGATGAGTAGTAGCAGTAGGGTGTGTTAGCGGTAGCGTAACGCACCAAAACTGTGTAAAATGGTGCGTTACGACGGATTGTTAAATATCTTTGACAGCAAGTGATTTTAGCCGTCTAACGCACCCTACTGGAC
>JBARXI010000229.1:0-7842 GCA_049647275.1 Microcoleaceae cyanobacterium | reverse complement strand
TGCTAAATGCTCGCTCGAAGGGGCATCGAACCCCTTCGAGCGAGCGCGGGGAGTCCATGTATCCCGACCCTCACCCTGTCGGGTAGAGGGCGGGAATTATAGCTCCCCGAACCCCTCATCTGTTAAATAATATATTCGCAGATGTCTTATAAATACTATCTTTTTTTTGTTGAATAAAAAGTCTAGCGTACGGGCGAACGACACACACTAATTATATGGTATCATAATTTTTTGTGGGATGCAAGGGCATTTTCTTCTGAGCGCCGATTTTTTCGGAGTGCTTCACAGGATGATAAATTGCTCTACTTTTGATCCGAGCACAAGCGATCGCTTCTATATACCTAATACCTAGCCGTAGTATTCATTCTGAAATAGGTTCTTTGTTGAATAAAAAGTCTAACGTACGGGCGAACGACACACACTAATTATATGGTATCATAATTTTTTGTGGGATGCAAGGGAAAATACCCCCGCGCCGCCGATTTTTTCGGAGTGCTTCACAAGATGAATTATTTGTAGCGGAATCCCAATAGACATCTCCAAAAACGACATAAGCTTTTTCTGAAACTCTTATAGGGAGATTCAATAGAAACTACGATTTTTCGGAGATAATATATATCTATATTAAACTACTTACTTTGAAGGTTTGCTCCATTGTATAACAGTGCAAATAGTATGAGAATATCGCCTCCGGAACGAAGATAAGTTGTAATGGAGAAAAAATTAATACAGACAAATAAATTATGAACAATTCAATTATCAAATTAGTCGATAACTTACCCACTGGTGGGATTACAGTCTCTTCGCTAAAATCCTTAAATTTCATCGTACCTGGAGAATGGAACAATTTAGTAGGTTTTGAAAATACAGTTCGGGAAGTTACTGGCAAAGATAAACCTAAAAAAATTCAGAAAATTAGCGAACGCGCTCTATGGATATATAACGACAAATCTCAAGGATATCAAGACGCTATCTGGGCTTACCAAACTTTAGATAAAGCTGATGCTGCTATGGGTGCGGCAGCAATGGCCAACAAAATTGGTGAAAAAATCTCTTTCCTGAGTTTCCTGAATAAATTAACCCCATCAGCAGATAAAACTCAGGCAGTTGATTTAGCGATTAAGGTAGTAGCTGAGTTGGTTGCTTTCTGCAAATTAAATGGAATGCCTACCAGAGAAAGTTTAGGAGATTTTTCCGCAGCTTTGGCAGAAGAATATAGTGGCCCCTCTTTGATGCGAATGGTTGCTTTGGTGTGTTTTGATGGGTTGATTCCTTTAGGGCCTGATTTTATCGATCGCGTGGGAGATATTATTGGCGGAATGAGTGCTTCTGGTTTACAACAAAATCCTTTATTTCAGAGGGTAAATAATTTGATTCCTGGTGATAGTACCCGGGGGAAACTTGATTTTATTGGTAATAGTTTTGATTCGGTTAGGGGTTGGATGAGTAATTTAGTTTCGTCGCGAGGATTAGACCCTCAAATGATTATCGATCATTTAGACAATTTTGTAGCTATTGCTGATGATAAGTTGGATTATTTGGCTGCTTTTCTGGATTTGACTACTAATTATTTTGAGCATACTGGTACTCAAACTGTTGCTCGTCGTTTGATTCTTCAAGCTGCTGAGGAGGTTTAAAAAAAGTCGTCATTAAAAGTAGGTTGGGTTGAGGAAACGTTCGCTCCGCTTATCCGCAGGATAAACCCAACATTCAAAGGTTATAGCTATCTTGTAGGTTAGAACCATCTTTATTATTGTTTTTGTTGGGTTGCGCTACCGCTTAACCCAACCTACAGTATATTTTGGTTGAATAAAAAGTCATGCGTATGGGCGAACGACTCCCAATAATTACATACTACCATGATTTTTGGTGGGATGCAAGGGGAAAATCCTGCCAATCTTTAGGTGCTTCATAAAATGAATATTTGATTTGTGATGGTAGCGATGTGAGTTTATTTATCAAAGTTTTTAGTAGTGCTTCACACAATGATTTTTCAGACTTATGATGTGATTGTAGGCGATCGCGCTGTGAGTCTCTAAATAATAGATATCTCGATCGAATTTATAGTTGAATAAAAAGTCATGCGTAGGTACGAACAACTCCCAATGATTACATATTACTATGATTTTTTTGCCGATGCAAGGGGAAATACTTTCCGACGCCGACTTTTTTTGGGAGCTTCGCAGGATGCAGATTAATAATTTATTGCTACGGGTGCAGCAGAAAGATTTTGCTGCTGATTTTTTTAGTGAGCTTCACAGGAGGATTTTTGGCAAGAATAGAAGCGATAAAACTACGTTTCGCTTCTATATGTCTGTTCGGTTGTAGTCGAGATTTTTGATTGAATAAAAAGTCATGCGTAGGGGCGAACGACTCCCAATGATTACATATTACTATAATTTTTTTGCCGATGCAAGGGAAAATACTTTCCGGTGCCGTTTTTTTGGAGCTTCGCAGGATGATACCTCTCCCCCGACCCCTCTCCTACTAGCAGAGGGGAGCAAGAATTTCTCCCCTTCCCTCCCCCCCTTTCAAAGGGGGGCTAGGGGGGATATCTTGGGCGTTAGCGGCAAACCCCAATTAATCATCCCTACATCCGTGGCAAAATCCTTGTCTTGCCCTGACTTCTCCCACTCTGAAAAAAATTTTCCGCGCGGAGCGCAAGGGAAAGGAAAAAGAAAAAGAGGGAAAAGGGCAAAAGGAGAAAAGAGAAAAGGGTTAAAGAGTTCTCCCGCCAACACACACAATACGAAAACCAATATTGTCGTAGGGGTCGTCGCGCCCATCGTAGTCGTTGCGATAAGCGGAACGGCAGGTAATAGGATTGGTGTACCAGGAGCCGCCCCGCACCGGTGAAGAATTCTTATTTCCATCTAACCAAGCACTTCCATCTGTAGGCGCACCATTATAATTATCATGCCAAACATCTTGACACCGTTCCCAGACATTGCCGTGCATATCGTACAAACCAAAAGCATTAGGTGGAAAAATTCCCACATCTGTTGTTTCTCCAGGAAATATTCCTTTCGGTGCATCAGCATAAGTAGAAGTGCCACGGTAGTTAACTAACTCAGACGTTATAGTTTCGCCAAAATAAAATGGTGTGCTTGTTCCTGCACGACAAGCATATTCCCACTGACTCTCACTCGGTAAACTATATTTCTTGCCTGTTATTTGCGAGAGTTTCTGACAAAATTCTGTCGCGTCGTTCCAACTTACTCTTTCTACAGGACGGTTTGCTCCTTTAAACCTAGAAGGATTATTTCCCATAACTGCTTCCCACTGTGCTTGAGTGACTGGATACTTTCCCATGAAAAATTCTGGCACATCTACATAATGTTGCGGACTTTCATCATCAAATCTTTCTGCTTCTGTCTCTGGAGACCCCATAATAAATCTACCTCCAGGAATTTTTACCATTTCTAGGGAGACTCCCTTACCGAGGTTTTCTGTCATTACTTGTGCTTGATGTTGAGAGCGACTTATTATTTCTCCTTTTGCGTTGACTGTGACGGTGGTAAATGTCTGAATGGGAAGTTTGGGCGGTGGTTTTGGTAGGGATAAAATTGTTGGTTGTAGTGAGGTTTGAATATTTAAGGCTTCTAAGACTTCTGTTGCATTTCTATAACGCTGTGGAAAATATTCCTGCACCATCCTATCTAGGATATTTGCCAGACGGTTACTTACTTTTGCTTCATTTCGCCAGATAACATTTCCTGTCTTTGAGTCTGTGGGTAAATTATAGGGTTCTTTTCCTGTGAGTGCTTTTATTCCTACCATTCCTACTGCGTAGATATCGCTACTTAGTTTTGGTTTGCCGATCGCTTGTTCGCTTGGCCTATACCCAGGTGTTCCGACTGCAATGGTTAAAGTTGTTAAACCTGGTTGGTTAGCTTTGGTTAATACACTTATTTCTTTGACTGCGCCAAAGTCTATCAATACTATTTTTTTATCTGACTTACGACGCATCAAATTTTGTGGTTTGATGTCTCGGTGAATTATATTATTTTGATGAGCTACTGATAATGCTGATAATATTCCTTTGAGTAGGGTAATGGTATAAGACTCGCTTAGTTTTTTTCCTGGGGTAAGTTCTTTGCTTATGTCTTGCCCTTCTATATATTCTTGTACTAGGTAAAATTCTGTTGCTTCCTGGAAATGGGCGAATAATTTTGGTATTTGCTCTGAGTCTTTGCCTAATTTATATAAAGTTTCTGCTTCTCTCTCAAATAACTTTTGAGCAATGGGTAAAATTCCTGGGTCTGAGCTTTTGGGTTTGAGATGTTTAACTACGCATTTGGGTTTTCCTGGTAGGTCTAAGTCTTGAGCTAGGTAGGTATCTCCGAATCCTCCACTGCCGAGTGACTGAATAATTTTGTAGCGTTGTCTCAGGATTTTTCCAGGCTGCATGATTTTTTCAGTTACCAGTTACCAGTTATGATCATTCCTTGTATACTGCCTAGCCTTGTTTGAAAATTTTGCCAAGCTGTCTAATTTAATTTTGCTGTTAAGTTAGGAAAATATGGCTTTTATGGTCTAATTGATTTGAATCTATATGAGCGCACCTTCTCCATTATGATTAGAATATCATGTCAAGTTTTTGTTTGTCAACCGGATTTTCAGTTATTAGTTATTAGTTACCAGTTATTTAGTTATGAGAATTCCTCGTATACTGCCTAGCCTTATTTCAAAATTTTGCCAAGCTGTCTAATTTAATTTTGCTGTTAAGTTAGGAAAATATGGCTTTTATGGTCTAATTGATTTGAATCTATATGAGCGCACCTTCTCCATTATGATTAGAATCTCATGTCAAGTTTTTGTTTGTCAACCGGATTTTCAGTTATCAGTTATCAGTTATCAGTTATTAGTTATTTAGTTATTAGTTATCAGGTATAGCACTAGGCAAATACGTTAGGATATCCTTCTATTCCCTATTCGCTATTCCCTTAAAACCCAAATTTATTGTCAAACGCCAAAAGACTTAATACTGTATCAGTTTTACGGGACAAATAGTTGACTTTTGTTCCTTACCACTTTCTTTACTGAGCTTCGTAGTAGGACTTGAGCAATAAAATAAACATTTAAGGGCTAGAACAAAACTACAAACAAAAGAATTATTCTAACTGATTTTTAGTCAACCCATAATTAAGGCGATCGCTTCTTTTAAACTTCCCCTTTCTTGTGCATAATTTATTCTAAAAATACCGCACTAAAACGCCAAATTTAGCAGAGTAAAAGGTTTAAGCGATACTCAAAAAGCAAACCTCAAAGCATTGCAGTCAAATATTAAACATACTGTTATTAAAACTTTAACTTTTCACCTCCTTTCGACTTCTTTTCTTATATCAAATTCCGTAGTATTGGTATGATATATAATGCGGTTAATTAGTCACTGTAAAGTCATTGCGACTAGAACGGAGTGGAAGGAAGCAATCTCAGAGTTCTAGAGATTGCTTCACTGTCGCTCGCAATGACAACTGTTTAACCTGATTTTATATGATTCAATATTGTAGGGGCAAACGGCGGTTTTCTCCTACAGATGGTATAAATCATATAAATAGATTTAATATGATTTGTTACTCCTTACTATACAGTAGAGATAATAGGATATTTTTTTATTAGGGGGTAACAAAAATTATGGCACAAAATCCGATTGTAACATTTACTATTCTTTTATTAGTAATTCTAACTCTACCACCTCTGTTTGAACGTCTCCGACTTCCAGGATTAGTCGGTTTATTAGTAGCAGGAATTATTTTAGGTGGAGATGGATTAAAATTACTCGATCCGGACACAGAAACAATGAAATTATTATCAGATATTGGTAAAGTTTATCTGATGTTTGTCGCCGGACTAGAAATTGATTTAATAGAATTTAAAAAACATCAAGACCGCTCTATTGGTTTTGGCATTGCTACATTTTTATTCCCACTTATTACTGGTACATTAATTGCCAAAATATTTGGTTTGGGTTGGAATGGTTCTATTTTAACAGGTTCTTTACTTGCTTCTCATACTCTTTTAGGTTATCCCATTGTACAGCAGTTGGGTGTAGTGGGAAATCAAGCGATTACTGTTACTATTGGGGCGACAATATTTACTGATATTGCTGCTTTATTAGTATTAGCAATTTGTGTGTCGATTAATGCTGGTAATTTTTCTGTGATTAGTTTAGCAATTCAATTAGGAAGTTTGGCGATTTATTCGACGATAATTCTTTGGGGTTTTCAATGGGTAGGTAAACAATTTTTCCGGCGAACGACTAATCAAGAAAGTAATCAATTTTTATTTGTTTTGTTGGTTGTGTTTATTGCTGCTTTAGGTGCAACATTGATTAATGTCGATCAAATTGTTGGTGCTTTTCTGGCAGGTTTAGCGATTAATGATGTGGTGGGAAAAAGTCCGGTTAAGGAAAAAATAGAGTTTGTTGGGAGTGTTTTATTTATTCCCTGTTTTTTTATTGATATGGGATTATTGTTGGATATGTCGGCTTTTGTAAATACTTTTTTAACTAGCTTTGAATTAACTTTATCAATTATTTTAGGTTTGCTTGGGAGTAAGTTTTTGGCAGCGTTTTTGGCGAAAAAGATTTATAAATATAACTGGTATGAAACGATGAGTATGTGGTCTCTATCAATGCCACAGGTGGCTGCTACTTTGGCTGCTGCATTGGTGGGTTTGCAAGTAGGAATTTTGCCAGAGGTAATATTTAATAGTGTGATTTTTTTGATGTTGGTGACTTCTATTTTGGGTCCAATTCTTACTGCTAAGTTTGCGAGTAAAATTTCTGTGCCAGAGGTAGATTTTTCATCGGATAATTCTTTGATTTGGTGGGAAACTCATCAGCAAGTTCCAGATAATTTTACAGAAGAAGTTGATGGAATTGTTAACCAGAATTTTGTCGTATTAGTGCCAGTATATTTTTCTCCAGAACAAACAAAATATTTGATTGAAATGGCGGCAATGTTGGCAAAGCATGAGGGAGGTTTAATGATTCCTTTATCTATAGTTAAAGGTTACGTCAATATGGATTCTCCTCAGTTAAACTTGGCTTTACAACAGAGCAGTCAAAGGTTAAGTTCTGCTTTGGAAATTAGTCAAAGTTTTGAAGTTGAAGCTACTCCTGAAATAAGAATTTATGATGATTTTGCTAAAGGCGTTAGTCGTACAGCGCGGGAAAAAAATGCTAGTTTAATTGTCATGGGTTGGCGCAATACTACTGGTATTAAATCTCGTTTATTTGGGAATATAATAGACCGGATATTTTGGTCTGCTCATTGCCCAGTAGCTGTGGTACGTTTGTTGGAAAAACCGATTAATATTCATCGGATTTTAGTACCTGTTAAAAATATTACTCCCCAGGCATTAAGAACTGTACGTTTTGCTCAACTTTTTGCTGATACTAATCAAGCTTCTGTGACTCTACTTCATGTATGCGATCGCCAGACTTCCAAAGAACAAATTGCTAAGTTTCATTCCCAACTTTCTCAACTTATTTCTCAAGGTCATACTGAAGTTAAATCGAGAATTAAAATTATTCGTTATGATGATGTTTCTCCTGTGATTAGTAAGGCAGCAAAATCATATCAATTAGTAATATTACGCTCTATGCGACGACGTACTGCGGCAGGATTATCTGTTAGTGATGTTACTACTAAAGTTTTGTCAGAAATTAGTTGTTCAGTAGTTATATTTGGAGAACCTTATTCAGAAGGTTTTAGGTGGTAGGTTTTAGGTGGTAGGTGGTAGGTTTGAGGTTTTAGGTGGTAGGTTTTAGGTGGTAGGTTTTAGGTGGTAGGTTTTAGGTGGTAGGTTTTAGGTGGTAGGTGGTAGGTGGTAGGT
>JBARXI010000228.1:0-8942 GCA_049647275.1 Microcoleaceae cyanobacterium | reverse complement strand
CTTCATGGTAGGATTTTCAGGGCTTAATCATTTTTACCGCCAAGGCTATGCCTGATTTCTTGGGACTCTTTTGTTTGATTGATAAAAGCATCTAGCTCATCTATAATATTCATTTTTTGTCTTTTGATTCAAGATGTTATTATTAGTATTATATCTGTTACGATCTATTTAGGAGTGCTATAATATTGAATTTGAAGTTTTGAATAAGTGAGGCCAACAAAAGTCTATACCAAAGAAAATTATCGACTTAAAAACTAAGATATCGCAATGGGCGCTGGTATATTTACAGACTACATTTGTATTTGATAATGTAGCAGAAAACTCTACTACATGAGCGGCATTTTTCACCAATTATGCGCTCGCCAAACCTCAAAGTTTTATCTACTCTAAGTTTGACTTTGATTTAACAGGCAACTAAAAAATTACAGTGTTATTTTAAGCAATCGGCAAACCTCAAAGAGCAACTCAATCACTAATTTAGCTAATTATTAATTAGTTTGCTCAAAATGCCAAAGGAGAATTGATATCCCTGACCGCGCATTGCTATAATAAATAATATTTTTGACAAGTAGGAGCCAGAAATTGCAAAATATGACAATGTTCCTTTGTTAAGTTAAGAATTGGTTTAAATCCTGCCTTAATCAGAATTTGAATACCTTGAAAGCACTGAAATATCTACCTTAATCTGGGAGATTCTGTTGGTTTCTTCAGTTGATTTTTAACAGTCACTTTTTCTGTCTTGAATGAAATCCTTAATTGTCTTGGCCCCGAATTATCAACCAAAAGATATAATCACATTAACATCATCATTGTCTCTACTATTTCGGGATTTTTAACAAACAGACTATCAGCAAAAAATCACGGGTTTTTGATAAATCTAAATCCTCTTTCTGTAGATTGTGGTTCTTTGTATATTCTGAGGATTTCTATTGGTTCTAACTCCTTGCTCTTCAAAATATGGGTAGCTACAATAAATCGGCCACAGGAGTTTTGTGCTTGTGTGATTAACTTTTGATTTTCTCTTAATTTAGCTCTGACTCGAGCAACTGCTGTTTTCCTTTTATTCAAGGTCTCGGTAATTTATATGTCCGATATTCCATCGTATTTCAATTTAGCTGCTAGTTGTTTAAATTTTAATTCGGCTACAGATTTCTGTACAAATTCCTCTGGTTCTAATTTAGCTAATTGTTTGTGATTCTTCAAAAGCTCTTGTTGAATTTTTTTGGCTATTCATATTTTTTGGCATTTTTATTTTATTCAGACTGATTTTCTAATTTTTTTTCCTGAATTTATGATCGAGGCATTATGAATTTCAATTTGTTAGTTCTTTGGGGATTAATGTCTATATTTTTACTCTCTTGACTACCTGTTTATAGCAAACTGTATCTGCTACTTATGATACTTGTATAGTATATGTACTACAAATTGAACTGCGGAATGTGGGATTAAACTTTTGCCCCCAATACCTCCGGTGACAAAACCTGATTTAACTTCCCGCTGCGATATCCTTCTAAATCTAAACTGACATAAATAAACCCAAATTCTTTAAATTTTGCCACCAACTCAGGCAAATCTATTGTCAAAACAAACTCTTTAATTTGTTCTGGTGGAAGTTCAATTCGAGCAGTATCTTTTTCCGAACGTACCCGTAAATTTTGCCATGCCAAATCTCGCAAATATCTTTCCCCTCGCCCAACTCTTTGCAACTTTTCCACAGTAATTTCTTCTCCATAAGGAAATCGCGAACTTAGACAAGGTTGAGCCGGTTTATCCCACCAAGATAAACCCAATTCTTTAGCAAGTTGTCTAACCTCAAACTTACTAATTCCTACTTCTGCTAAAGGGGATCTTACACCCCTTTCTTTTGCTGCTTGAATACCAGGGCGATAATCTCGTAAATCATCAGCATTTACCCCATCTACCACATAGGGATAACCTCGTTTTAACGCTAAAGGTTTGAGAGTATCATGCAACTCACTCTTACAGAAATAGCAGCGATTTATTGGATTAGAAGTATAATTTGGATTTTCCATTTCATTAGTTTCTACCTCTTCATGGGAAATACCAATTACTGCTGCTTGAATTCGTGCATCTTCTAAATCTTCAGGTAATAAAGAAGGAGAAATAGCAGTTACAGCTAAAGCTTGATTATCTAACACATCATAAGCAATTTTTGCTACTAAAGTGCTATCTATTCCGCCGGAGTAAGCAATTAAAGCTTTTTCCATTTGAGTAAATATCTTTTTCAGTTCTTCTAGTTTTTTTGTTAACATCGCTTTTCTTTTTCTATTTATTGCTGCTGTTGTTTATTCAAGTCTTATTTATTATATATAGCAATCCTAAATGATTTGTGAAAAATGTAGATATTTATTTTTTCTTCTACCTAGCACCTGCCACTACTAAAAATTTACGACTGAAATAGGATTGCTATATATGAGGTAGATAAGTTTTGGATTTTAGGGAACGGGGAACAGAGACAAAATTAGAGGGAAAAAATACTGTGTCTTATTCATTAAGATAACTGCTATAGCATCCGATTTGAGTCTTGAATTTTTGGTATTTTTTGTGTTATATTATGTCCGGATAATTCGTTACAAAAACCTTCTACCCAGAAGTGTTGAATGTTAATAAATCTACATGAAAGAATGCCTCCAATTTGATAAACTGAAGGCATGAAAATCATATAAAACTGACTTTAATGCTATCAAACTTTCCCAAGATTGTCAAAGAAGTTTTAGGAGACCTCCCTCGGTCAGACTACCCAGCCCTAAGTACATTTCGCTTGGTTTCTTGTTGGCTAACTTTCACCCTAGAACCCAGCTTAATGAGTATGAGAGATTTATTTTGCCGTCTCAAATATCAAGGAGAAAAGTTCCATATGTCAACATTTTCTAAAGCCAATAAAACGAGAAATTCGGAAGTTTTTAAAGAGCTCTTTAAGAAACTCGCTGGGAAAGTGAATCAAAAGTATAAAAGAGAAGGAATTAGCTTATATCCTTTAGATTCAACGACAATTACTTTAACCAGCAAACTTCTTTGGAATCAAGGATTTCGTCAAGTCAAACTCTTTAGTGGAATCAATACAGACACCTCAGAAGTTGTAGGAGTCAAGCTTCACTTTGGAAGTGGACATGACCATAAATATGGAAATGAAACTCTTCAAGCTATTCCGGACAATGGAGTGAGGATATTGGATAGAGGATTTTTCAGTTTTCAAAGAATTAAAGAATTATGTCAACAAAATCAACTTTTTGTTTTGCGAATTAAAAATGATACAAATTTGTCAATAAGAGACTCGACCCAAACTTTCATAGGTAAAGGAAAAAAAGCTATAGAAGTTCGCGTAGTTTCTTTTTGTGACCTCCAAGAGAAAACAGAGTACCGCTTGGCAACGAACCTCCCCGAAGATGGAGAATTGGCAGTTTCTTCATCTGAAGTTGCCGAAATTTACCGAAAAAGGTGGGAAATTGAGCTGTTGTGGAAGTTCTTGAAAATGCACTTAAAATTGGATCGGTTAATTACCAAAAGTCCTCAAGGAATTGAAATTCAAATCTATAGCAGCCTCATCGCGTATCTCCTCTTAAATCTCATTGAAATTCCCGAAGAATTTGGGAAAAAACTCTTAGACAAATTTCGCTATGTTCAAGCTTTAATATACCACAAATTCACCGAAACTCGAGGGTTTGAGTCTTGGGCTTTTTTGAGATAATTTTAGCGATCGCCGGAGGACTCTGAACCTAAATGTAAAGTTTTGTAAAGAGATTCAACACTTCTGCCTTCTACCCTCTGCCACTCGGCCCTCTGCTTTCCTTTCACGTTGAGTATAAGTATTCAACCGGACATGATATTAGCTATTAGGTGGTAAGTAATTCGTAAACATATCAGACAAGCCAGACTCCGAAAATACAGAATTGGTATTTTGGCAAACTTCGGAATTCTCCCACTCACTATTTATCACTAGAAAACTGTATTTAATTAATGGTCTATTAACAGCTTCAGTTTTAGGTGTTCGGAAGGTTATAGATTTTCAGTTATAGAAAAAGGTTAATGATTCATAATTTTGGATAAATAGCTTAATTTTACCTAACACCTCAGACTTTTTTTCCTCTTTCTTCTTTCTTTTAAACATATCAGACAAGCCAGACTCCGAAAATACAGGCTTCCTTCTTACTTCTTAAAGATATCAAAACTCTCGCCTAGCAAAAATAGCTATAGTAATTGATAAGACCAACATTATATATAACAAAGCATAACCCACATTCGTCACCAAAGCAGCCAAATGTGGTAGTAAACCATAAACGGCATCATTTTTCAAATCTAATCTACCTAAATCTGGCAATACAATATACAATCCCATCATTAACTTTTTAACTCCAGGGTTATCAGTTAACTCACCCAAATTTACCAAGTCTCTACTTAAATTCCCCATTAAATAAATACCAAAAGTGAACAATGTCGCCAATAGAGAGCCAGTAAATACACCAAATAGAATTGCCACTGCCGTAAGTAACGACAACTGAATAAATATAAATATTACAGCCACTAAAATACTACCAATCGGATATGAAATCCCACTTAAACTCAAAATCAATCCATATATTATACTCATCGCTGCCAATAAAACAGCCAACACTGCCGACAAACCAATATGTTTACCAATAATTAATTCTGAACGGCTCAATGGTTTAGCAACCAAAATATAAACAGTGCGTTTTTCTATTTCTTTATTAACCAAACTAGTGCCAATAAAAACCGTCACAATTAAACCTAAAACACTCATCGCAGCCAAACCTAAATCCAAAATTATTTTATCCTCTGTACCCACAGATAATTCTGGAATTAACCTCACAGTAGCCACCATTAATAAAGCAAATAAACCGATTAAATAAAGAACACGATCGCGAATTACTTCCCGAAATACATTCCTAGCAATTTTAATAATTCTCCCCAGATTCATATAATACTTTTTGACCTCCCATTTTCATTTCATTTCTATTTTTAAATCTTTTTCAAATCTTCTTGTTGGCTTTCTGATTGAACAAGTTTCTTTTCTACAACACCACATTCAACATCACCAACGATAATTGGTACAGCTTCCTTATCTGAAGTAGATCCAGAACTTCTTTGCCCTACTTTTTCGCCGATTTTACAACTTTTATTAAGATAATAACCTTCCTCTTTTACTGTCGGCCCCTCCCAAATTAATTGTAACTCCAACTCATATCCAGACTGGTTAGCCACTATTGGTGTTTGTAACTTCCATAAATCATCCTCCTTAACTTCAGATATTTGTTTAGTCACTTCATCTTTAATACTTTGCAGTCTCAACTTCATCTTAGGTACTGACAAACCTAATTTTTGACTGCCGAGGTCAGCTTTTAATTTTTCCTCCATTAAATTCAGAATTTTTGTGCCTCGGTAATCATTGATTGAAGGATTTATAAATCTATAGACAAATGTACTTTTACTTAAATCATCCTCTCCCATGGTCGGATATTGTAGCACCATACCCTGAATCATAAAATACAATCCTAACCAACAGCTAATCAGAAAATTCACCAAAATTAAAATTACAAAACCCGGTTTTGCTAATGCCGAAACCTTTTCCTCTTTTGCTTCCCCATCTGAATTTAAGACTAAAATTATTGCAGCAATACACACTGAAACTATTGGCCAGCTAACTATAGCCACATAACTCAGATTACTCTGTATTTGTTCATATAAAAGAAAGCAAACAAACGCCCCAGTAATCCACGGACTTAAACTTACTCCTCCGACCTTAATCTGACTTGTTAACCATCCGACAGCAAATGTTAAGCATAACCAGCTCAAAATAGAAATAAAATCAACTTCCGCTTCCCTATTACTATCAACTGCATCTACAGTTAGTGACAAAAGCAATAAAAATATACTCAATAATAAAAATGTTTGCCAATGCCAAATTTGAGGAGGAATTAACAATTTTTGTAGATTTTTTAGAAAATCGCCAATACCTTTAAAAAAAGCAACAAGACCTTGAAAAATTTCTTTCATGTTATTTCAGTCCTCTGCAAAAATATAATCAACGCTATGACTAAATGACTACAAGTATGAGCCACTGTAATCACCAAAAATTTTGGTGTTTTTAGTCCTGACAATGCTTGAGATATATTGATCCTGCTAATATTATTTTTTGGCTTTTCCTTCCATAAATACTCACACAAATTAAACCCCATAAATTTGACAATCAAAGAAATTAAAAAACTGATGCCAATCGCAAGTATCATTAAAGGATACAGAGTCCCAATTTTACCAAATAAAACGTAGGCTATTACTTGTTTTTCTAAAAGATTTGGTAACAAACTTACCAAATAGAAAAACAAAATCCATCCTATACAAGTAGAAATCAAGTTCATTACTGTGGCATATTCCACACTAACTTTAGGTATAAACTTAAGTCTAATTTGAAAAACAAATGATTCGATAGCAATTACCACCAATAAGATTAAACATTCAGAAACAATTGCCCTCAAAGGTAAAATATTTAAAATCATAATTAATCTTAGGAAAAATAACTCAAATAATATGGCGTTTATCCAACTTTTGCTGTTACCAAAATATGCTAAAATAGCAGGAAAAATAATCAAACATTCCTAATAAATACTTATGAGAAGAAATGGCATTGGTATTCGTACAGCACAAGCTCTCTCAGAACGAATAGTAGGGCAAATTCATGTATACGATGGGGCCAGTAAAGGCAAATCCCAGGCAGCCTTGGGAGTAGTTCTGCGTTCCATTGGCCTTGGTATACATTCTGACTCTCCTACTAGAGTACTACTACTGAGATTTCTCAAAGGCCCTGGTCGCTCCTACGATGAGGATGCTGCTATAGAAGCCTTACAAAGAGGTTTTCCTCATCTAATAGACCAAGTACGCACAGGTAGAGCTGAATATTTTGGCCCCGATCAAATTATTGAATTTGACCGCCAAGAAGCCAAACGTGGCTGGGATGTAGCCAAAGGAGCCATTGCTTCTGACCTATACTCGGTTGTGGTTTTAGACGAACTAAACCCATTATTAGACCTAAGTCTACTACCAGTGGACGAAGTAATCCATACTATTAAGAATAAACCAGAACACCTAGAAATTATCGCCACAGGTCGTGCAACTCCTCAAGCACTCTTGGACATTGCCGACTTACATTCAGAAATGAAACCCCACCAACACCCAACAGCTCAAGCTCACGGTATTACAGGTATAGAAATTTATACTGGTGCCGGCAAAGGTAAATCTACTAGCGCTCTTGGCAAGGCACTACAAGCAATTGGTAGGGGTATTAGCCAAGACCAATCTCACCGGGTTCTAATTATACAATGGCTCAAGGGTGGCATTGGTTATACAGAAGATGCAGCGATCGCCGCTTTACATCAAAGTTATCCGAATTTGGTCGATCATCAACGTTGCGGTGGAGATGCCATAGTTTGGCGTGGCCAACAAAAGGAAATTGATTATGTCGAAGCAGAAAGAGGTTGGGAAATAGCTAGAGCAGCGATCGCTTCGGGTCTCTATAAAACTATTATTTTAGATGAACTTAATCCGACTGTAGATTTGGAATTATTACCAGTCGAAGCAATAGTAGACGCTTTATTACGCAAACCAAAAGATACAGAAATAATTATTACTGGTCGTTGTCTTAATCCACCAGCCTATTTTGATTTGGCTAGTGTTCATTCAGAGGTTTTCTGCCATAAACATTATGCTAATCATGGGGTGGAATTAAAACGTGGAGTCGATTTTTAAGCCGGAAATATTGCAAAAAGACTCCCACTAAATCATAAATTATAAGCGGTGATACAACTCATTTTTTCTAGCTAGCTAAAACCACAAAAAATGTCATCCTTAGAAGCTCCAAAAAAAATCCCGGTAGAGAGGGTATTCAGGTTGCAGCCGGGAAAAATTGTGATAAGATAAATATATTAGGAGTTGTTCGCCCCTACGCATGACTTTTTATTCAACATACATATACGACATTTAGATAAACAAGAAATTTATCCGTCTACAGGCAGAGAATTTTTCAGCAGGAAGATTGATTCCTTCTAGTTAGCTAAAACCACAAAAAATGTCATCCTCAGAAGCTTCAGAAAAAAATCCGGGTAGAGAAGGTAGTCAGGTTGCAGCGGGGAAAAAATTGTGATAGGATAAATATAGTAGGAGTCGTTCGCCCCCATACATGACTTTTTATTCAACATATATACGACATTGGAGATAAGAACTCGATAAGGGTAGGGGTGCGATGGCGGTAGCGCTGTGGAGTAATATTCCTCTGGTAAGTGGTGCGGGGTCTTAGCGATCGCTCGTAGTCAGGTAGCAAAGCCCTCAGCTTGACATACTCTCCGGCCTAAAGGCGGGGAGATTCTCCTGGTTTCAGGATTCTAGGTTCAACGAGTCCACTTAAATTAAATACCTTGCGATGGTAAAACCACAAAAATATCATCCTCAGAAGCTTCAGAAAAAAATCCGGGTAGAGAGGGTATTCAAGTTGCAGCCGGGAAAAAATTGTGATAAGATAAATCTAGTGGGGTTCGTTCGCCTATAGACATGACTTTTGATTCAACAAAAACATCCCAAAATATCTAGTAAAATATCTCATAAATCAGCCCATAAATGCTTTTTTCACCGCCACCAAAAGAACAAGAATTATCAACAAACGATGTTCATATCTGGAGTACCAATCTCAACTTACGCCCCTCTCAAATAGAGCAACAATTAAAAATATTATCCCCAGACGAAATAGATAGAGCCAACAGATTTTACTTTGAAAAAGACAAACATCGTTTTATTATTGCTAGAGGAACACTAAGAAAAATTGTCAGCCGATACTTAAATATTGAACCCAACAAATTACAATTTTCTTATAGTGAACGAGGCAAACCATATTTACCAAATACTTCAATATTATTTAA
>JBARXI010000227.1:0-6944 GCA_049647275.1 Microcoleaceae cyanobacterium | reverse complement strand
ATCTCTCGGATCTGGTAAAGCTTTTACCGAACCATCTGGCTGTGGAACTGCAACTTTTCGAGTTAAAAATTCTACAGATTTAAGGTCAACTTCCCCATAAGGTTGATTACGAATAATTAACTGAGTTTTCTCTCCTTCTTTTAATAATTTTTCAGGGTTACGCCCTTTTAAACCTAAAGCAATAGCATCTACTTCAACTGGTTTTGTGACAATATTACCTACCTGAGCAACAGAAGTTTTGCTAGTACCGGGAAAGAAAAATATTCCCACCAACACCATCATAATTATCAAAACAGCGCCCAAGTCTAAGATGCTGACTTTACCAAATAACCGTCCTTTAGAATCGATGATTTTCATAACTTTATCGGCTAATTTCTCTGAGATTGGAAATGTTAGATGAGAAATTCCAGGGTGCAACATAAGAAACTTATGTCCTCCACCAAAACCCCCAATTAAATATTCTAACTTTAGAGAGATTATCACGACTTTTGCTAAAAATAATTTTAATGAGTGAAGATAAGGAAGTTTAGCTAATAACAAACTCCGGTAACTTCGGTCATAAAATCACAGTTTGGCTTTGCGGAACACAGATGAGTAACTGTTGTAGTAAATAGTATGATGAGGCAACTATGATTCGCTAATTTCTGATATTGCAATAAATCTAAAATCTAGTATCTATTAATTAAAAAGCTGATGTTGAAAAAACTATCTTTGATGACCAAATATTCCTATAGTCGAGTATCATCTCCTTTCATATCTGTGATGGTAGCTACAGGTTTATTTGTGGGTGCAGCTACTCCTAGTCAAGCTATTCCCTGGAGAGAATTAATTTTCCAGGGAATTCAAATGATGCAAATTTCTAACTTATCAGATAGTCAAGAAGTTGAACTCGGTAAGCAAATAAATCGACAGTTATTAAAACAGGGAAAGATTAAACTTTTTAGCGATCGCGCAACTAACGAATACATTGATAGAATTGGGCAAAGATTGGCTGCTGCGAGTCCTCGTTCAGATATTCCTTATACTTTCCAAGTGGTAGAAGACGATGCTGTTAATGCTTTTGCGACGATGGGAGGTTTTGTTTATATCAATACTGGTTTAATGAAGGTTGCTGAGAATGAAGCGGAGTTAGCTAGCGTTATCTCCCACGAAATTGCTCATATTGTAGAGGGTCATGCGGTTAAACAGTTACGTCAGAGTTTACTAGCACAGGGTTTAGCTACTGCTGTTGGGGTAGATGATAATGTTGCGGTTCAAATGGGGGTAGAATTGGCATTACGTCGCCCCAATAGTCGGGAAGCAGAATTTGAAGCTGATGAAATTGGTATTCAGACGTTGGGAAGAGCGGGATATGCTCAATATGGTGCAATTACATTTATGGAAAAATTACTAAAAAAGGGTTCTCCGCCATCTTTTCTTAGTACCCACCCTGCAACATCGGCGAGAATTTCTCAGATGAAGGGAATGATAGATCCTGAACTTGCTTATAATGGTGATGGTTTGGATGATAACTACTATCAAGTGACTATTAGTAGATTAGTACCTTAGTTGTTTGAGAAGGTGGCAGAAGTAGTTTAGGTTAAAAAAACAAAGAAAGACGTTACCGTTCTTAAGTATGAAACTCCGGCGCAATGTAAGTTTTGAGCAAAAAAACAAGAGTGCAAATCATACCTATTTCTCCCTCGTTGAGTTAAGAAAAAACTCCTTTCTACCTCCTGAGTCGGTGACTCCGAAAATATCATACATTTATTTAGCAACGTCCAAATAAATAATGCCCAAAACTGATAATATTTTTAGAATATTATTTTTAGAACGGGTTTCATTAATTAGAGGTAAATATTAATGCTCTTCTTAAATATGATTGAGAATTTATCAAATTTTCCCCCACTTCCCACTTCCTACTCCCTAATAAATTTTATTTGTGGGTATTCGAACAGACATGATATAGCAGTTATTTAATCTATGAGGTATAGTTTGAAACCCCCCCCGCCACCCTTAAAAGCGGGATTTATGGGGATTGTAAATGTACCTCATAACTATGAGAATTACTATATTAGGAGACTCTTTGGTTTGGTCTGGAGAAAAAAGTTCAGGAAAATTATATGCAGAAGTTCTCGATCGGAATTTCAATAATTTAGGTTTTTGGGCATTCAAACAGACATGATATTAGGAGACTCTTTGGTTTGGTCTGGAGAAAAAAGTTCAGGAAAATTATATACAGAAGTTCTCGATCGGAATTTCAATAATTTAGGTTTGACTGAAAAAAAGATTGAAGTAATTAATGGTGGAATTCCCGGATATACTACTTGTCAAGAGTTATAATTTCTCAAAATGTATGGTCTAGATATGCAGCCATAACTAGTAATTTTAGGTGTTGTGTTTAATGATTTTTACGATCGATATTTACATAAACCAACACAAAGATTATTTCTAGATTTCGACCTGAAAACAATTTTAAATTAGTTTTACACAGACAGTTTTCCAGGGTAAATATTCGCAAAAAGTTACTTGTCGCATAGGCTAGTTTATCGAGTTGAGAAAAGCTTTCTAAGATCGTTAATCAATCCCCATCTTTTCTTTTTCAAGATAAAAGGGATTTTTATCTTGCGTGGAAAGATTATGGATGGCGAAACACCAAAAATAAGGCGTTGCTGAATCAAGGGATGAAACTTTTGGAAGTAAATCTCATCTTTTACTTCCTCTTTACTGCCAACCTACAATTCCAATACCCACGCGTCAGCAACGCCCAAAAAACTGTTGTAGAGCTTTTGTGCTGAGTGGAAATATTTAAAAACTCTTGTACAACAGATGAGGAAAAATTCAACCAAAGTTTGAGCGTACCCTTTCTTAGGTAGAACTTAAACTCAAAAAACTGTTGTAGAGCTTTTGTGCTGAGTGGAAATATTTAAAAACTCTTGTACAACAGATGAGGAAAAATTCAACCAAAGTTTGAGAGGTCGCTTTCTTGGGTGGAACTTAAACTCAAAAAACGGCGTTGCATAAATCTTGGGATAAAACTTTTAGAAGTAAATCCTATCTTTTACTTCCTCTTTACTTCAAACCTATAATTCATCCCACAAATATGCAACGCCAAAAATCAAGCTAAGTTGCTGAGATAATTTTAGTTCCGGAGAAATCCGAAAAAGTCAGGACTTAGACACAATTGTAAATTTTAGGGACTTCCAAATAAAAAATTATCCCATTCTGATGAAAGTAAGGGAGTAGGGAGTAGGGGAGTAAGGAGTAGGGAAGAAATTGAAAAAGTAAGGGAGTAGGGGAGTAGGGAGTAGGGAAGAAATTGAAAAAGTAAGGGAGTAGGAAGTAAGCAGTAACGATAGAGTACAAAAATTGGGATAATTTATTTTCTGCTATTCCCTTATATTATGCTCAAGCTGTGGTTTAAGGTGCGTTGCAAAACAGGTTACAAGTAGATTTGCTGGGTAATTCTGATAAATTATTCAACTGAATATAATATTAGCTAATTAACCTCGACCAAAATCTCTTAAAAATTTCTTCTCAATCAATTCTCCAGCTTTAATTGATTTTCGTAACCAATTTAATTCCAACTCTAATTTTTCTGCCTGAGTTAATTCCCAATTATTATGTTCTTTTCGCAAGCGAGTCATTACATCATATAAACATAAGGCAGCACTAACTGAAATATTAAAGCTTTCACTAAACCCCACCATGGGAATTTTCACGCAGACATCTGCGTTTTTTTGAGCATATTCTGATAACCCATTAATTTCTGAACCAAACATTAATGCTAGCTTTGTATTTACGGGTAATTTTTCAATAGTTATTTGTTGTTCGTGGGGAGTTGTAGCTGCTATGGTATAACCTTCACTTTTTAATTTTTCTAAACATTCTTTTGTATTATTTATCTCCCGTTGATTATAACGATATAATGTTAACCATCGATCGGACCCCATAGTAACACCCTGGGTAATAGTAAAAATATTTTTATTTTCGACAATATGCACATCTTGCACCCCAAAACTGTCACAACTTCGGAGTACAGCACTAGCATTGTGGGGTTGATAAATATCTTCTAGGATAACAGTAACGTAGCGGGTTCGTTGCTGCAAAATCTCTCCAATTTTTTCCCGACGTGAAGCGGTAACAAATTGAGTTAGGTAAGCAATTAATTGCTGTTTTTCTTCTAGTTGCATTCAAATTGAATTCAGATAAATAGGGCTTTCGTCCTCCCGAAGATTTTTCAGTAATTACTGAGCGTTTTCTAGTCTTTCTTTTGATTCACTATCTTTTATAGTTAGCAGACGCTCTTGCCTTTTTTGTTTGACTGTTCTTGGCTGGAATTTATAAGGTTTTACAAGTTCTTCTAATGGCATTTTCCTAGTTTTATTATCATGATTAACATTAACCTGATAAACTAGATTATTTGTAATATCTAATCCAGTTAGCCAACCACTCCGAGAATGATAAGCACTAGTATCAATATCTAGCCAACCTTCCCCACGAACTAACTCTCCAGGCTCAACATTTTCAAAAGTAAAAGTAATCGTATGACCAGTAATAATTAATTTATCAGGAAAGTAAGGTTTTTCTATGCAATGAAATTCTTGACGAATCCAACAAAAATCATGGGATGTTTGTTTGTTAATGGACAGTTTAGGATTTACTCCGGCATGAACTAACCAAACATCCCCTAAGTCTAAATACATAGGTAGCGATTGCATCCACTCTAAATCTTCATAGGGCATAATATTTGTGTCTCTGTAGCTCTCTACAGTCTCCCATCCCCCACTATAAAACCAACCTTGCCATATTCCTTCCTCTCTTGTTTCCTCTGAGAGAGCTTGAATCATCATTTGTTCGTGATTTCCCCGGATACACTGATAGGGGCTATTTCTGACAAAACTTACTACTTGAGAACTTTTGGGGCCTCGGTCAATTAAGTCTCCTAGGAAGTACACCATATCATCTTTTCCAGGGGCGATCGCCTCTAGTAAAACCATCAGACCGTCGTAATGCCCGTGTATGTCCCCGATTATAATACGTCGCTGGTTCATTTCTATTTATTTGCTGGGAATTTTTCCCATAACATCTAGTCAGGCTTTTTTTACCTGTTTCATCAATTAACAAGAAACAGATTTTTTCCTAAAGCCGAATTAAATTTTAATTAGACATCTGCGAAAATTCAAAAATTCTTTTCTAAAACCCTTGTAGAGACCTTTCATGGAATCTCTCTACATTGCTTTGCCCAGATGTATATTAAAAAAATTTTCATCAAATTAGCTAATAGATTATTTATGATATTTATTCTTATATAATACCACATAATTTCTGAGGTCAACTGACCCAAATTTTGAGGAAAATCCAGAATTTGATATACTGCCTCGGTAAATCCCAGACTAAAATAGCATTATTGACATCCACCCGACGCTGCTCAATAGAGACCTATGCTTTACCCATAAGTCTTAGAAGTTTTGCCTGGTAGGAAGTGTGGGCAGTGTGGGCAGTGTGGGGAGAAGGTGATAGTTGCTCGCGAGCTACCATCAAATGGCGCAATGGCGTTATTCACTTTTGGCGACCTCTGTAATTTGTCAGAAATGGCAGATCCCTCTTCACTTCCCTACCCCGATCTTCCTCCTCATACACCTCAACCTCATCCTGTAAGGGTTTCCATATTTGTCGGTAAAGCATAGCAATAGAGACAGGGCGGGATTCCCAAACCGTTCTACGTACCATTCCACTAAGACCATTTAGGTTTCTGTATCAGGAGTTACACACCCATCCTCTGTCATACACTAGTAGTAATAGTGTAAGGTGCGTTGCAACACACCCTACAAGTAGAGTTACGGAGTTAGTCCCGTGTATAAATTTCTACGTATTAAAACTTAGTTACTCAAAGCACGCAGGAATTTTTGAACTTCAGCTAAAAATCCTTTGCGCTTTGGCAGGGAAGTTGTAGGCTCAGAAGATGAAGATGAAGTAGAGCTATCTATTGTAGCCGTCTCAGTCGCTGCATTTAAAATCATTTCTAGTGCGTCTCCCACTGGTTTGTCAGGTCTTTCAGCAATCAGTTTATATTGACCATTTTCTGAGAGCCAAACTTGCCAGGGATTGGGATAAAAACGATACAATGCAGCGCCATCCAAAATTCTGAGATAATAGCACGACTCAATAGTTTTAAGAAATCGTTCCCGAAGTTGACGGGCTGCGTAACCAATTCCCACAATAGATACATCTTCTAATCTGGGGATTAAAATTACTACAGGGCGATCGCCAGCCAAATTACACAATTTTTCGGCTTGGGCCACTTCTATGGCGGAAGGGGCAATTAATAAAAAACAGTCGTCTTCAGGTTCGACTTTTTTGTCAATGGGAGACCTACTACTGCCCATATCTTCAACTTTAAATGGTACTTCTTGCCAATCTCGCCTTGCTAAAGCTGCTGCTCCGGTGTCGGGAAAGAAAACTTTGAGCTGAGTGTCTTCACAGAGCAAAGCAGGAATAAACTGTTGTGCCAGAGTCTGAGCTTGAAGTTCGATTTCTGGAACAACTATTTCAATTTGGACTCTAGTATAATTGTCGTTAATCGCTGCTTTAGTGGCCTCCATTGCTTGAGCGATCGCTTCATTTAAGTCATTAGGTAGTTGAGTCATCAATTTTAATATTTTTAGACTATGCTGTACTCAATCAAAAATATTGGAAAATCTGCGCTATTGTCCATATTATTGAGGTACCCAATGCCAAGACTTCCCTATGGCCAGGGCTTCGGTGTTTCACAGATTAATACCTCGGCCAAATCCAGATTCAGCTTTGGTCTTGATGTCGCTAATCCGACGACGACCTTACCTTAATGTCGGCAGAAGGCTCCCGTTATAACCGAGGGGGATTTATCGAGGCGAAGCCGAGTACCCCCAATGGTTTAGCGGTGAGATGAATGCCGACCAACTAACAATTGAGCGACAGCGAAT
>JBARXI010000226.1:0-6859 GCA_049647275.1 Microcoleaceae cyanobacterium | reverse complement strand
TTGTAAAACAGGAAAGATAACCGTGGTTCCTTTAAACGACGAAAATCCTACTAGCAAAACAGCCTTTGTAGTATACAGTTTAATTATAGTTAATGTCTTACTATTCTTGTACGAGATTAGTTTGTCAGATGTTCAACTTAGGCAGTTCTTTTATTCTTGGGCTGTTGTTCCTTGTCAACTCAGTAATACTTGTTCAGTTGCACTGCCAGTTTCCCAACTGCCTGAGTGGCTAACTCTATTTAGTTCCCAATTTCTACATGGGGGATGGTTACATTTGGGTGGAAATATGCTATTCCTCTGGATTTTTGGTAATAATGTAGAAGACTGTTTAGGTCATGTAAAATTTTTAATTTTTTATCTCGCTTGTGGTGTATTAGCATCTTTATCCCAGTGGTTTTTCTCATCCGGTTCAGCCATTCCTTCCTTGGGTGCAAGTGGGGCGATCGCTGGTGTGATGGGAGCATATATTCTCAGATATCCTCAAGCAAAAGTTCTCACACTAATACCCCTCGGATTTTTTATTACCACCGTTCGTATTCCAGCATTATTTTTCTTAGGTTTTTGGTTTTTGCAGCAAGCATTTTACGGCGCTGCTAGTCTCAATGCACCAGCTAACATTGGTATAGAAGGAGGCGGTATTGCATATTGGGCTCATGCTGGGGGCTTTGTATTTGGGGCTATTCTTGGTCCGCTAATGGGATTATTTTCTTCATCGGAGTAATTTAAGGATAAATCTATATCTGAATGAGGATGACATTTAAATAATTGACCATTAAACTATTAGCAGTTAAGCCGATTAAGGAAAATTTGCTTTGTTTTTTAAGAGTTGGGATAGTATATTTAGTACTCTAATTAGTGGCAGCCTAGCCTATATAGTTTTAATTGTTTTATTGCGTGTATCTGGAAAACGAACACTTTCAAAATGGAACTCTTTTGATTTTGTTGTCACAATAGCACTTGGTTCTGTTCTGGCAAGCATACTTGTGTCAAAAGATACTACTTTATTGCAAGGAGTAATAGCATTTACTATATTGATATTGTTTCAACTGGTTATTACTTGGGTTTCGATTCGTTCCAACCAGGTACAAGAATTGATTAAAGCAAAACCTACTCTTTTGCTTTGTCGAGGTCAGATGCAGCATAATACCCTCAAGCAGGAACGAGTTACAGAAAGTGAAGTTTTAGCAGCAATTCGTTCTAGTGGAATTGCTGCCATAGAGGATGTAGAAGCTGTAGTATTAGAAACAAATGGCACTTTTAGTGTGGTACAAAAGTCTGGAAGTGGGTCTGTTTCTGCACTTTTAAATGTTAAAGGCTATTCTAACAATTAACAATTAATAATTCATAATTACCTCTGCTTTCGATCCGTTCTAGTGAACTTATCCAAACCCGAAGGTACACTTGTTGCGTAACCGTTGGTCTTCCTTTAGGACTTGGAGCTTTTGTGGAGCATGACCGATCGAAAGCAATCTACCTAACCTTTGGTTAGACTTTGCAGACAAGCTTCGGTGCTTTGAAAAATAAATCAAAAAATAGATGGGATTATACCTAAAAGAAGACCTTCTTCGTACTTAACTAGAACCAAATTTTTACAAAACAGCGCGACTAATACTTTTGACGATATTAATAACTATAATTATAATTAAATTATAATTATGATGAAATTTTGCAACTAATCAATAAAACTTTTGGGAAACAGTTTCCTCCAAATATTTATGAACTTTTTTTAGAAAAACTAAAACTAATTATGGGTTATCCAAGTTTTGATGATATAGATTTAGACAAAACGCCTGTTTCCTTTGAAGAATTCATCAGATTTATTCATCAACAAGATTTTATAAATATGGAAAAACATTGGCAACCACAAACCTTGCTATATAGGTTATGACTCTGCCAATTATGACTTTATCGGTCGAGTCGAAAATTTTAATAGAGATATTGAGTATGTGTTCACAAAAATTGCAGCTCCAGAATATATCTATCGCCATATTGAAGGTAAAATGAATGCCTCTCCAAAAACAGGGCAGAGAAGTTTTTGGACAGATGAGTTAGCGGAAATGGTTTATCAGAAATACAAAGATGATTTTGAAGCCTTCGGTTATGATAAATGGTCGTATAAAAAGTTAGATTAAAGAATGAAATAATCCTCCTAGTAAAGCAATTTACTTGTTAAAGCAATAGCAGTGGAGTCCAAAGGAAAAAATCCTAACTGGTGACGAGATATTTGGCAACTTACAGCAATTTTCCAATTGACAATGAAAGAACCTACGGAGACTTTAGTTAATTTTTTACGCCAGACTTGCTAGATATTCCTAAGTACAAGCCAAGCAAAATAACTGAAAAAGCCAACCATGAAACTAAATTCAACCTTTCCGAGAAAATTAGGGCGGCTAATAACGAACTAAGAACCGGAATGAGTAGAGAAAAAAGGGCAACAAATCCAGAGGATAACTTTTTGAGGCTATAGCTCGTTAGTCCTTGACCGACAACTTGAGCGCAAATTGCCAGAGCAATTACAGAAACCCAGCCTTCTGTAGAAGAGGGAAAGAGTTGATGGTCTTGAGATAGTAGAACGACGAATAAGGGGATAACAACACTACTAGCACTAGCCCAGAAAATCATCGTGGTGTTAGAAAACTTATTTCGCAGTTGTTCTAGGGCAATTAGATATGAAGCGTAGAAAACTGCAGATAGCAATGCCACACTATCTCCTTGTAGTTGGCCAGTGGAAATTTGGGCATCTTCTAATCCCAAGGCGATCGCTCCCCCAATTACCACGATTGTACCGATGATAAATTGCCTGTCGAAGCGTTGAGCAAATAATAACCAGACTCCCAAACTGGTGAATAAAGGAGTCATATCGTGGAATAAGACAGAGATAGCAACACTTGTTTGAGTCATAGACCAAGCCCAAGCCATTTGGTTGAGAGGATATACTATTCCCACCCCTAGCAATAACCACATATCTAGACGGGTGCAAGTTTTTGGTTCTGCTGTTGGCCTCTTCAAGAGTCGGCCGTATCCAGTCTGTATTCCTTGCCACAGTCCTAATACTACAGCAGCGATCCAAAGACGATTAAAGATGGTCGCAGTTGAACTCAGTTCCTTTTCGCTCAATACAATGAAAATAGGAGCAAAAGACATAGCTATATTACCAATTAATAAAGATATGAGAGCTATTAAAACTGAGGCTCTGTCAGATTTTTGTTCTGATAGTTTGGTTTGATTGGCGATTTCCATATTGTTGTTTCACAAACAGACCTACTAACTCTATTACTCCTGCATGAGACGACCATAACCGTAAATTGGCTTTTGGTATCCCGCCAATCGCAGGGATTCCCAGAGAAGGGCCTGATTGCTAGTTATTACTGGTTTGCCTAACTGCGACTCTATGGTCTCGATCGCTTCGGTTGCTTTCAGAGCAGTACAAGAAATAAAGACTCCTTCCGCATCTCCCCCCGCAATTTCCAAGGCAGCCTCGCAGATGACCTCTGGAGGAATTAGGGCTTTTTCCCAATCGCTAGATACCTTAAAGCTAGCCATCCTCACCACTAAAATGTCTTGGGATGCTAAAAATTCTCGCATCGTATGAGCTACTTCATCTGGGTAGGGAAATAACAGGGCAATTCGGCGCACTCCTAGCTTTTTAAATCCTTTGCAGGCGGCTGTAATTGGTGTAGCACAAGGAACTCCCGGTCTCGCTGCCAAAATGCGATCGCATATCTCTTGCACCCCCACCCCAACAGTCCCAGCAGTACAACCGTAAGCAATAACATCCAGAGGAGTACCAGGAACTAATAAAGAAGTCGCCCGAGTCAGTTCCTCAGCGATCGCCCAATAATTTTCAGTATTATCGACATCTTCATAAGCAACTCGACTGACGAAAAATGCTACCTCATCTTGGTTTAGCATCCTTCGCCAATCAAATTCTACTGTCGGATCGCTAGAAAGGGCAAGCAAACCAATACGCAATTGCTTTCGGTCTTCTTTATGGCTATAAAAAGGAATGCGGACTGGTTCTACTTTTATGTTTTGCTTGTTCATATTTGCTGTCTGCTTCATCTTATTGTGCAACCCCTAAAATTTTAGGGTGCCACTCCCAGATAGATAGCGCAGGGAAGAAAACGCTTTTCGTTTTCAAATTCTTCTAATAATTCGATTGAAAAATATTCTTCGTACTGCTTTTGGTGTTTAACATCGTAACTAGGAAATATTACCCGAGTATCTTTATAGCCAGCCAGGTTAATTGCCTCAAGATAATCATCTGGACTCCAGAAGTAATCATTAAAATTCATAACTTCAGTCTCTCCTAGATAAATTTTCATCGGCAAAGGGTCTCCAGAAGCATATTTTTCACCAGCAATTCCCCCTGTAAATGACGTATATTTCACCCCCGTATTGTTGGTATTATCAACATAAACGATAATAGGACTGCCACTTTTTAAATTTTGGCGTATCTTTTTCAAAGACGCAACAATTGCCTCTTTAGTTGAATAGGTAGGAAATACATGGTTTGATACGCAACCATCAAACAGCCCGAACGAAGTGGGAATTTCATCTTTCCCGGTCGCAAAATACTCAATTCCATCATTAAAAGCTTTAGCGCGAGCGATCGCTTCCGGATTGAGATCTATGCCAACAACTTGACAGCCCAATTGCTTTTTTATGTACCTCGATATTCTGCCATTACCACAGCCAAAATCTAGTATTTTGGAGTTGCTATCGACATAATTCGATAATAATTCTATTTCAGGAATATAACCAAAAATCCATAATTCCGGACGGCGCTCTAGAGCGTGTTCTGGAGCCACAGTAGCATAATCTTTGATTAGCTGATTCCAGTTTGGTGGGTTGGTTGATTTATTTGCCATTTACTTCTAAGCTCCTATTTTTATTCGATCTATTTAAACTAAAGATTTTAATCAAGCACATCGCAACACCAAGCTAATATCGCCTTAGCTGAAATGTATTTATTTCGTGCTTGTTGATAGATAACGCTTCTGGGGTCGTCGAGGACTTTATCGTCTACTTCCGCACCTCTTTCTGCTGGCAGATCGTGCATCAAAATAGTCGATGATGAATTAGAAACGCGATCTAATAAATCTTTATTAACTTGAAAGCCTTGGAAATGATTTAACCATTCGCTGTCGGACTTTTCTTCCCCCATACTACGCCATCTAGTAGTATAAACCACATCTACTTTTTCGGGAAGTTCTTGAGGATTATGATGATAAAATATTTGGGCAGAAGATTCGCGGGCAAATTGCTGCGCTTGGCGGATAACTGATTCCTTAAAACCATATTTAGCGGGCGTAATAAACGTTAATTCCATCTCTGGTATTCTAGCTGCTGCTAACAGAAAAGAAGTGGCAATATTTCCTCCCTCACCCATGAATAAGACCTTGACTCCTTCTAATCTGTTAAACTTTTCTTTAATCGTTGCCAGGTCTGCAATTGTTTGAGTGGGGTGTTCTTCATCAGTTAGAGCATTAATGACACTCATTTTATTCTGTTTGGCAAAGATTTCAGCTTCTTTAACAGACTTACATCGCATGACTAAAATATCTAAGTATTCACCAAGTACACCAGATGTATCTTCAATTGTTTCCCCTGTCGTTAATTGCAACTCTTCAGGACGGTAAGTAATAACAGATGCTCCTAAATTGTGAGCAGCTAAAGTGAATGATGTTCTGGTACGAGTAGAAGCTCTATTAAAATAGATACCAATATTTTTACCTTTGAGTAAATTTTGAGATGATTTAGGGTCGATCGTTTCCCTTGTACTTTCTACCAATTTTTGCAATTCTGATAAATCGATATCGGTAATTGACAATAAGTGTTTAGTCATCATTAACCCTCATTCCTATTTTCTTTTGACAACGTAGCTAAATTTTTTACTGTTATTATACTTTGGGGTATCATGTGTTCTGGTATTCTTTTATGAAGAAAATCTTTTACGTTTGTTATTGAAAATGACTCCAACATTGGCAGCGAATCACCCCCAAATAGTTCTGCATAAAAAGGATTATGGCAATAAATTTGCTTGTCATGGAAAGATTCGTATTCAAAAGGGATAATATCCTTTGAGGATATCCTGACTAATTTTCCAACAATCCGGTAATCTGGATTCAAACCATTTTCACCTAAGCAACGACTGATTTTAGCTTCTATGACATCTCCTTTTGAAACCAATATTCCTTCTTTCCAAATAGGTAGAAAAATTGGCCGCCAGCTATCCTCAGATTCTAGGACATCTAAGTGATTTTCCTCATCAAATTGGATAGTCAGCCATACTAGAAAACCATGACACAAACCTTCTTTGAAAAATTCCAAATGAATCTCATGCTCGTGTTCGAGCGGTAGTTCGTGTCTGTAATCGAGGTCTTCAAAAATTCCTTGTGAGGAACATAAATCTTCTTTGTCAACATTTTTTATGCGCAGTCGTAAATCAAAACGGTAGCCTTTATGAGAAAAAATGCGTTCTACATAATCAGCAGCCATTTGCACAAAACCTATTTTGCGGTTTGGTGCTAGAGACAAAGCTGATATTTTTGTGATAGTTTTCTGTGGTATTACATGAGAGCTATCTTTGAGGAAGCGATGAGCATTATTGATAATTGCGGCCGCTCCTTCTAATCCCCCGATTCCTCCAAAAATTTCGGAAATACAATAATCAACTTTTTCAGGCAATTTGGTTTTCATAGCATCGCCATGAATTACAATAATTTGATTTTCAAGTCCCAAAGACTCGATCTTTGAACGAGCTTTTTCATAAGTATCCTGCAAATATTCAATTGCGTAAACTTTTTCTGCTCCTGCTTTAAGACAAAGAATTGACAAAACTGCTTCCGAACCGGGA
>JBARXI010000225.1:0-14176 GCA_049647275.1 Microcoleaceae cyanobacterium | reverse complement strand
TGTGCACAATTAATTTAACATTTGTCAGGAGGGAACAAGGAACAGGGAACAAAAAATATACTTATATACTTGAGCAGTAACTCTAAAAATAATTTTGCCTACCTACTTACCTACTTAACCCGATTGTCAAATATACAATTAATCAAGAGGGAAAGGAATATCTAAGTTTGGAACTCTATAAAAAATAAGTACCTGTGCACAATTAATTTAACATTTGTCAGGAGGGAACAGGGAACAAGGAACAGGGAACAAAAAATATACTTAATATACTTGAGCAGTAGCTCTAAAAATAATTTTGCCTACCTACTTACATCAGGGTAATTTCATTCTAGATTTTAGCAATGAATTTACTTACTTTTAGATAGGGAAAGATAAATTGTCGGAACCTCTAAATAACGTATTTTCCTAAATACATAACATGTCACAGTTTAGAATGAAATAGCCCTGCTACTTACCTACTTAACCCGATGGTCAAATATACAATTAATCAAGAGGGAAAGAAATATCTAAGTTTGGAACTCTATAAAAAATAAGTACCTGTGCACAATTAATTTAACATTTGTCAGGAGGGAACAAGGAACAGGGAACAAAAAATATACTTATATACTTGAGCAGTAACTCTAAAAATAATTTTGCTTACCTACTTACCTACTTAACCCGATTTTCAAATATACAATTAATTTTGCTTGACTACTGATATAGGAAACATTGGTGGATACTTTTCAATTATGTAATCCGTGTCTTTTCAAGATTCTTTCCTACTGTTCAGTTTAGGAAGATAAATGCCTTGGCTGATAAACATTTTGTTTGGGCGTATCTCATATAACAGGGAACTTCTTAAAAGTAGGAAAAATATTTCCTCATATTTGATTCACGATCGCTCTATATCCTAACCAACTCGTTCTTTGCTATATTTGTAAATTGATAACTCAGGTAAGGAAGGAGATAATCAAAGTTTCAGCCTTTGATAGAGCGTGTTTTTGCACCTACTGAGATGCACCCTTTTGTTTTTGTCAATCTGGAGATTAAAAGATTAAAAAAATATTTCAGCGAGGACAAAACCAGCAGAAATTATCAGAGATATAAATAAATATATTCCATCAGAGTTAAATGTTATATTATTTCCTGAAGTAGAATACATAGCATTATTTTCCTGATTTAATACATTTCCATAACCCCGTAACAACATTGCCTTATAAACCTGCTCTGCCTGTTGATAACTTCGCACCAATAAACTACCTGTAAGAGCCGCATAAACAGACAAATTTCGCCAAGTAATTTTACTCCTTTGAAATCCTCGTAACTTCGTAGCTTTCAGCGTCATATTAAGTTGATGAGATAATTCAAAAATATAGCGATAAGATAGAAGCAACATATCAGCAATAATCGGAGAAATACCAAGCTGTCGCATTCCTTTTACCGTACTTAAAAACGAACTTGTGCCAAATAAAATTAAACCAGTAGTCATAATCGCAAAAAAACGACTAACGATTAATATAACTGCCAGACATCCTTCTTGACGAATAGTCAAAAACCCTAATTGCCAAATAATAGTTTTTCCTGATATAAAAGGTAATGAAAAAATCATCCCCAACAAAAAAAAGCCTGGATAACGTAAGCGAGTAATTAAGAAGGATAAAGGTAGTTTTGAAACTGCATAAAGAATCACAGTCACTAATAGCATTAATGGAATTAAATACCAATCATTAACTGTAGCGAATCCAAACATCAACGCCATTAAGGCAATAAGTTTATATCTAACGTCCCACCGATGTATTGGAGAATTTAAATGTGCATATTCATCTAGGAGAGGTTTCATAATTATACCGTTTTATAAAAGTCATAGGTGGTAAATTTTTGGTGGTGAGTGGTAGGTAAATTAGATGACATTCCCTGTAGTTTACTAAGGGTGAAAAACTCTGTAATCAATAATTAGAATTATCCACCAATAATATTGTTACCCAGTAATCCTATTTTTAGGAGAATCCATTCGCCTTTAGGCAGTGCAGTATGTCAAAAAACTGCTTCGACCAAAATCAATTTAAAATTATCTGCAAATTTTAACTAAGCAGAGTTTTTAGCAGTTAGTTATTTTTCTTAATTCTGAGCAAGTTGATTTTTGACCAATAGTTAACGAAGTCAGATAGGAGAGCCGTCGGTAGGGCGAGGTACAGAAGTTATTTTTGTAACGCGGATGCGTGAGCAACCCTCCAAAAATATTTCGCCATTTCCCGGCGGGGTTGCGCGACCCAATTATTTTGATAATAGTTAAAAACTGTTTATCAATAAAATCTTAAATCCGTAGGGTCGTTTCCCCCCACATATATAATATAAGAAAGGGCTTAACGCATCATCCTATTGTCAAGGTGTCTGACGACCAAAATTACCGATTTTTCCACACAACTAACAACTAAGTTTGCAGTCAAACACCCTAGTTGGGTGCATCTGTATTTTGCCAAAATAAGGCTTTATCAAAGCTTGAAACTTTTATTATCTTCTTACCTGAGCGCTCGGTTTACAAATATTGAGATGCACCCTGCAACTTACTTTTTTGTTTATAAATAGCCTCTAATCAGGGGAGGAATTTATTTGTCTAAAAATATAATTTTTCCTATACAAACCCAGACAGTTTAATATTTTAGGTGCTAGGTTATAGCGAATATTGTCAGATAAATTCCCTTGGAGCAAGATGAAAAACTCTCTAGTCAATCGATTCCCTACTATCTATTAAAAATCTAGTTTTCTTTTTCCTTATGCCTAATTGCTTATACCTTATTCAAGAGGGCAAAAGTTCTGGCATAACTCGACGCAGAAAACCTACAACCATAGCAGTTAAAATGCCTTCTATTCCCATCAAAGGAATATGAGAAACTATTAACGCATACATAGCCTGTCGTTCCAATGACTCCTCAAATCCAGAGGGAATATTTGTAATAATTAGGGTAAAAAATATCAAGCTAGAAACTCCAATAGCAGTAGCTCCAGCAATAAATCCAAAAATACTGATTGACAAATTTTCTTTAAGTCCGTTTGCTAAAACATGACGTAACTGAAAAATCTGAAACGCTAATAATGCGGGCACTCCCATAATTAAACCATTAACTCCGAGGGTAGTTAAACCACCATGTCCAAACATTATTCCTTGAAAAAATAAACCAATCAATATAGCAGGAAAAGCATAATAACCTAAAACAGTTCCTAACAATCCATTCAGTACTAAATGAACGCTAGCTGGTGGAATAGGGATATGAATACTAGAAGCAACAAAAAAAGCTGCTGTTAGTAAAGAAGCTTTGGGAATGCTAGCTTGAGGATTTGGTAAACGATTAATTTGGCGTAGAGAATACCAGGTAATTAAAGAGGTAAGCCCATAAGCACTAATACAAAGTTTGGCTGGCAGAATTCCGTCAGAAATGTGCATTAGAAAAAGTTAAAAATTATAGTGATAAAGGTAATTTTATTTGGGATTGATGATTTGGGATTCAGAGAGTGTGAATAAATTAGAAATCTTGGAGATATTTGCAGATATGCGGATTCTCAAAAAATGTATTTATGACTAGAGCAATATGGCGGAAATAACTAACCAGTTTAAAAAGGTTAAAAAGCTGATTATATAAGCTTTATTCCCTTCTGCATTCTTCTTTATTGCACTAGAGCAATTCTATTTAATTAGGTCGTGAGTTTTTGATGGTAGTAAGTGATAAGTGGCAGGTAGAATCCACAAATAAATACACCTAAATTTATCACAACTGATTGATAGAACCTATTTGGTATCAATGTCCGCCATTACTATTTTGTTTTTGGCGTTGCTGAATCAAGGGATGAATTTTTTAGGAACAGGTAAATCGCATCTTTGACTTTTTCTACTTCCTCTTTCTCCAAGCATAAAATTCATCCCGCAAATATGCAACGTTTTTTCACTTGGCTCCGATTGAAGACCGACTCAACAAGTCAGGAGATAGAAGGAAGGAAAAGGGGAAAGGGTTTTCAACAACTAATAATTAATAATTAATAATTAGCAATTACCTCTCTGGGAAAAGAAGAGGATTGACTAAAAAGAAAATCTTTGAGAAGTACAAATTTTCTTCCCTTGTCTCAATCCTCTGGCTCAAAGGAAGAGGTAATTATCAATTATGCACTATCAATTATCAACTCTTGAATTGAATTATGTAGTAATTATGCTATCTTCCCACACTTCCCTCTTTTTTTAATATAGACTAAATAAATTTTAAATGGTTTCTATAAGTGTAATGGAGGATTCAATCTTCTGATTGAATGATTACAAATTATCCCAATACAATCAATTATAAATCCACAATACCGTGAGGTTTTAGTCAAAAAAGCATAGAAAAATTTGGGCGATAAATTTTATGTTAATACTTAAATTATTTCAATGCTCTTTTTGGGGTTGCTGCCGATCTTTAAATCGCGAGAAAAATAAAGCAGTTCCGACAAATCCCCAAATAACCGAACTAATCATCAATGCTTTTTGCAAGAGATTATAATCACTTGAACTACTTGCTAATTGATAGTTAATGTCCTTGGCATTATTGTTAGATTCATCTACTCCAAAAGGAAGACTAACCATGCCACCATGACCAGCTTGACGCACCTGAATTTCCCAATATCCAGACTGAGAAGAATCAGGAGAAAAAATAAAGTTTCCCTGATTATCAGTTGTACCTTCTAACCAAGGTTGAGCTGGTTGATTAGGAGCATAAACTATAACTGGGGCATTAGTTAAAGGAGTGCCACTATCATAGCTTGCATTAATCTTAATTGCTGGGGTAACTTGATGTTGAATTTTAACCCCATGAGCGACCGCCTTCCCCTGTAAATTGAGTGAAGATAAAAACATTAGGGGAATGACTAATTGCCATTTCATAAGTGACCTCATATTGATTTTCACCTCAGAAATTTTGCCATTATTTATTGTTAGATGGGATTTTTTTTATAGAAAATCCCAAATTGCTGAATTTAGTGTATTTCTTTACCAAAAAAGTGGCTTTAAACCCTCCCCCAAAAAAGTAAACTTGATGTTACAATCCTGATTCATGGCAATGGCCTTCGCCCACATGACCTAAACTGGGCAATATTGCCATAAATTTTTGGTAGTCAGTGGAGGAGAGTTGATTTTTTAATTTCACTATATCCGCCTCTACTTTTTGACCTTCAGCTATTGCTGCCAGAGGCTCAAAACCCAATGCTCCTGTATTAATTTCATCTTCTGGTGAGGCGCTACCATCACCGAAGAGATGGTCAAAGTGGAAAGTTGCTTCCAACTCAGCAGTCTCCCCTGGTTCTAAAATGCCTTTGCGTTTGTCTCCCACAAAGTCTCCACAGGTGAATTCTAATTCCCGGTCAATTTTGAGGGTGAAGGGAATGGTCTGACTATTTTTCGTGGCTGTGCCATCGATCGACATAGAGTAACCTTGAGCTGGCCCGGTTGTTGCTTTGGGCATTTTCCAGGAGAGGGCATTATATTTCCCTGGAGGTGCTGAGATTTCAGTTACCAAGATGGTTTCTTGAGTTTCATTCCCCTCTGCCAAGTCTACTGTTTTAGTTTCCGTAACAATGACTTTTTCTGTTGCTTGGGGTTTTCCAGCAGTTTCTGCTTGATATGGTGGGTCTGTCTGGTAAGCAGTAATTTCAGCCAAATTTACATAGAGTTGGTCAAATGTGATTTTCCATCCATCCTTGGATATGAAGCCTTCCCTAACAAAGTCTTCTCCGTTGGCGCGGATCTGTAAAGTACCTGGTGGATTACTCTCAGTTATCTGGGTTTGGTTGGTCTCAGTTTGAGATGTTTGGGTTTGACAACTACTAAGTAGGGTTGTTGGAGTGACCAGAGCTAAGGTCAGTAAGATTAAAAGCTGTTTTCTCTTCTTCATTTACATTCCTGATTCAGGTTGTCAAGGCATCCTTTCAAAGATTTCTACAGGGAATTGAGAAGGCACAAATCAATTTATCCAAAGTCCAAATTGTTGCCATTAGTATATTCCTGTTATTTAGTAAACAGCTTTTCACAAAAATTAACAATCTCTGGGGGGGGGATTTTGTGAGTAGGCAATTAACTAAATTTCAGCAAAATATATTGAAATTTTAAAAACAAATTATATTATTTCCTCATATATACCAAGTAAGCCAAATCAACAAAAGAGGAAAATCTCAGAGTGATGGGGGAATCTCTGTTGCTATGCCTGACGGTAAGTTAACCAACCTTTTTAGTCTCTTAGAAAAAATATACTTAAAATGAGTAATTGTATCCGTCTCGTCTATGGACAGGTTGGATATGGTTTCGAGACACAGACAAAATTTTATCCCCCTGTCGGATATCAAAATTGCCTTTGCTTCTCACAGTTTTAATCCTGACTCCTTTTTCTAATTTAATTGGCAATTTCCTAGAGAGTACTGCGCGATCGCCATTTCCTCCTAAATTATGAATAAAGGAATGCTCTGCAAACCGAAGCTCCGCAATGCTGTGGGTAACGGCAGGCGATCGGCAAAACACTTTTAACTTGATGATTTTTGACTTACTGGCCAAAATGTCTCTAGAAGTTAGTAGAGATTTGAAGAGATGTTACCTATAGATGATATTGTCAGCAATGGCATGACAAAATTATTGACTTAATTAAACTAAAATAAAAAAAACTAATGTATAAAAATTTGTCAATATTTTTCAGAGCCATTAAAATATTCAATTGTCCTGGCTGTAGTATAAAATCCTACTGAAATAATATGAAAGATCATTTTCGTTTCCTATCCTTGTCTGGCATCGCTGCTAGTTTAATTGTTATTACTTCTTGTGCAGATACAACTACTGTAGTAGCTCCTGTTGTGAGTCCTGAATTGTCAAATCCTCCTGCTGAAAGCATCAGTAAAATAGACATAAATAATGCTTCAGACTCAGATTTAAAAAAATTAGCAATTAAGTTAAATGTGCCAGATTTTCCAGAAAAACTCAAGGAAAATCGTCCTTATCAAGATGTTAATGAATTAGCAGTAAAAGAAGTTATTAGTCCTCAACAGTTAGATTTTATTAAGATAGATATAACTGTGGGAAACCCACCTGAAAATCCCGAAAAGATAGAAGAAAAACCTGAATCAAATTAATTAATTTTTTTTGCTGGAATTATGATACTTACCCCTGCTATCTGCTTAATTGCTAAAGTAGGGGTAGAAAAAAAAGCTGTTGATAATTTATTATTAGCAATAAAGTTAAATGTGCTAGATTTACCAGAAAAAACTAAGGAAAATTATTCCGATAGAGATGTTAATGAACTAGTCGCAAAAGAAGTTATTAGTCCTCAAAAGCTAGATTTTAATTAAGACAGATATAACTGTGGGAAACCCACCTAAAAATTCCGAAAATGTAGAAGAAAAGTCTGAATCAAATTAATCAATTTTTTTTGCTGGAATAATTGTGGCATTTACCCCTAGTAACTACTTAATTAGTTTAGTAAAGGTAGAGAAAAAAGCTTTTGAGAACTTATTCGTCGCACCAAAAATCTAATTCATATTATCTTCAGAAATTAAATTAGTGTGATGGATTTAACAAATGTATATAATTAAGCAGTTACAATAAACTGAGAGAACTTAAAAAGTCAGACACTACTATGAGAGAACTTGACAAAGAAAAATCTGCACAGTTGTTAAACTCTATTATGGAATTTGAACTAGCAGGTGTTGTACGCTATACTCATTATTCCCTAATGGTGACAGGACCAAATCGAATTCCGATTGTACAATTTTTTAAAGCCCAAGCAGATGAATCCTTGCTTCATGCTCAACAAGCCGGAGAAATATTAACAGGTTTAGAAGGACATCCGACTCTAAAAGTAGCTCCAATAGAAGAAACAAATCAACATTCGGTACCCGATCTTTTAAGGGAAAGTCTTAACCACGAAGGAAAAGCTTTACAACTATATAAAAATTTCTTGGAAACCGTAGCAGATGCAAGTATATATTTAGAAGAATATGCTCGCACAATGATTGGTCAAGAAGAGTTACATAATATGGAAATAAAAAAAATGTTGCGTGACTATAGTTGATTGAATTGGCGTTGTTGAGTACTCCCCTAGCTGAAGCAAGGGGATTCTAATAGGATATCTTCACAAGGGCTGAAGCCACTTCTTCCGATGTCTTTATTAACTGACCACAGTTTAATCCTGTGGGGACGACTCAAAACGCCCCTACTCACTCGACTAAGATTTACAGTTCTAAGCATACTCAGTGTTGTGGTTACTTTACGGATGATATTTACTGATCCGTTGCAGTCTGCATTGATATACCAGTTATTTGCAGTTCGATACAAACCGCGCTTAGTTCTTTTTCCTGAAGGTTTCCAATCCTTGGGTTTTTCACCTATTTTTGGCAGATAGTCACCATCTAAAAAACTAGCTTTACTAGTATAGCTTTCTTCAGTTTCTACAAACTGAATTCCATATTGCTCGCACATTTGAGCAATTCTATCTTTGAGTCGTGCTGTAGGGATGGGTACGAACTCAGAATTATTTTTCTGGCCGATATTGATAGAATCTTTGTTACGTTTGTTCCAACCGAAAATGATAGTGCCAATATTATTTTCGATGGCTAGATTGATTACTATTCTCGCTGCTTTGTTGATACCATCTCGCATCTGTCTATTGCGTTTTTCGGAGAGGGCAGCTAACCTATTATTCCAGAACCATTGAGGTTTATTTTCTTTAATATTGGCTACTTGTTTGTTGTACCAACGATTCATTGATTTGATATGTTTCCCATCAACAATAAAGCTAATTTCTACGTTAGAGACACAAGTCAACCAATTATTTAAACCAGGGTCGATTCCTAATACATTATTTTGATTGAGTCGAACTTTTTCTATTTCTTTTTTGTAGACAAACTCAAAGTAAAAGCATTTATTTCTTGGAAGTATTCTTAACTCTTTTATATCTTTAAAGTCAAGATTAGCCGGCCGGGAAATATTAAAGCTATCTATTCCAAACCACCGCTTACAAGTCTTGCCTAATGGAACTCTTATCTTGTTATCCTTTAGCTTTAATGCTTGTTTGGGACAACTGATTGTGGCTAGTCCACTTTTCTTTCTATAGTTGGGTATTCTTGGTCTATCTGTTATCTTTCCTGCTTTATAAGCTTTAATTAGCCCATAGTATGACTTGAATGATTCGGCTACGCTTAACAATATTTGTTGAGCAGCTTGAGAGTACAAAACCTTGTAGTGATTGTTGGTTTTATAGAGATTAATTAGAGCGAATTTATTTATACCTTTTTTAGTTTTAAAGTATAGTTGCCTAGCATAATATATCCCCATGTTGGTAAGCTTCTGAGACTCTTCACACAAGAATGTTAATATATTAATTAAATCTTTGTCTTGACCTACTAATACTTGCTGGCAGCCGTACATCTAAACCTCTTTTTAGTTGTTAGTATTATACCATGCTTCGAGCTAACTTTAGTTAGCTTTACTGAACGCTTCACACCTTATATCCCTGCCCTGAAGGGAACAGGGTTTTACGGCGCTATCCGATAAAAATAATTGCCATGAGAAACAAAAACTATTTATTAACTTAACTATTTTGAATTTGACTATTTTGAATTTGACATTTTATCCATAAAAATTTAGTTGATAAATAGTCTCTAAAATTAATCTCGATCCGGCAGAGAATTAAAAGGTTTAATCAAATTTTGGTGAATACTTAAATCTAAGACCAGCCCTGCAACTGCAAATACCACCACACTTTCTATACCCAATACCATTAAAGGCCATAAATTAGCCAAAGAGGCCCCGGAACTTAATCCTACATCAATTTGTCCCAAACCTCGTACCGAGCCAAAGGCCACTACTGCACCAGATTTGAGATGGGGGTTATTGTCTTGGCGGATAATGTAACGATAAGTAACACCAAATAGAAACCCACTAATAAAAGCGATCGCGCACTGACACAAGAAATTCCAGTCTAAGGCGATAATTTCCAGACCTGCCAATGACTCAAATTTTTGGGCCAGAATCAGATGATTACCAAGGGCGATCGCGCTAAAAGTCAAACATAGGGAAACAGCAGCAATAATTCCTGCCTTCAAAGATTCGAGCCGTTCTGCAAGAGTAAAATTTGATGAGTAGTTGACCATATAAATATTGTCTTCTATATTTTTTTGACTTTTAAAACTTGACTTTTAATTTTTAAAACTTGACTTTTGATTTAGACATGAAATACTCAAAATGCCCTAAATAAAATATCATAAGATTTGAAGTCAATTTTTACCTTTTTTTTTAAGCAGTTATGGATATTTTGTCATTAGGCTGGGTTTCTCTTTTAGTGGTGTTCGGCTTCTCAATTTCCATGGTAGTTTGGGGTCGCAACGGTTTCTAGAGCCTTAGCTATTAGTCGTCAGCAAATCCATGATTGCTGACAAACCAGCTTAGAGCTTCTGGTAAATCATCAGTAGAGAGAGTTAAAACCTAAAAAATGACGCTCAGAAGTTAGCCTGCCCGTTTCAACGGCTGGTTGAATAACGACACGCGGGTTTTAACCCGGAGTAAAAATCTACTATACTTAGCAATAGTGAGTAAGAACAAGGTTTGTCGCCATAACAAGAGCGCTAGTGCGGTGAAATTCCGACCAGTAGTAGACGGGGACAAAGTTTCCTACGAACATGGAACAGGCAAGCAACGCAGCTAAAGTAGCGAGAAGATTGCTCCAAAAATTTTGAGTAAAACCACTCGTATCGTAAAAGCTAACCAAAAAAAAGTAAGCTCACAGCATAGATGTAGGTCTATGCCGAGGAGTGTAGAAGTCTGCCCTTCAGGCTTGAAGCAAATTATGGATTTATGAGGGGCTGCGTGCGGAATTTAATTCCGCACTTTAAACGCCCCGTCCTATTTGCGGTGGGCTAACCACAAAATCGGTGGGTGTTTCAACCCCTGGAGATGTCAAATTTGCTCTACTAATACAGAGGGAGGGGTAGGTTTGTCGCCTACCCCCTATTTATTTTATAGATTCAATTTTATTGATTTAATTAATTTATTCCACCTGATGAAATTTTACCTTAGCTTGAGCTTAATTTTAATATTATCAGGAATAACTTATAGTAGCTGTCAGATAATAAATTTAGATAGAGAAAAACTAAGGATTAATAAAAATATTCAACCAAAGTTAAGGATGAATAGTAATTCTGTGAATAACCCTATTCAAAAGGTAAAAATTATGCCTTTAGGTAATTCAATTACTGATGGTTATAATGTACCGGGAGGCTATCGAATTAATCTCTGGAAACAACTGACTAATCAAGGGTTGAATTTTGAGTTTGTTGGGTCGATGAAAAATGGTCCGGAATCCTTACCAGACAAAAATAATGAAGGACATTCTGGCTGGAGAATTGAACAAATTAATCGAGTTGTACAACGGTGGTTAAAGAAAGCTCAACCAGAGATAATTTTGTTGACGATCGGTACAAACGATCTGGTGCAGAATTATTTAGTAGAAACTGCACCAGAAAGATTAGATAAATTAGTTAGTGATATTTTCGCTCAATTACCAGAAGTACAGATATTAGTAGCTTCTATTCCCCCAATAGATGAAGCAGTAATCAATCAAAAAGTACAGGATTATAATTCGGCGATTAAAAGTCTGGTTGAAAAACGAAAAAAACAGGGCGATCGCCTTGTTTTTGTAGATATATATAGTGGGTTAACTATGGCTGATTTAGCGGATGGAGTTCATCCAAACATTCAGGGTCATACTAAAATGGCTCAGATATGGGGAAATGTATTAATTGATGTATTAAAAGAAAGTCAAAAATAGTATCCTATCCAATCAATACTATCATCAAAAATCACAGAGATTTTCTATCTAGGATATTTGCATTCTTTGAATTTAATACCAAGGGTGAAAAAACAATACTACAAAGTAAAGATTCAGATCTAATGGAAAACCCTATGAATCTTGATGGATAAGCATTTCCGGCAATTGCCTCAAAAATTCCATTCTCAATATAAATTGCTACAAGCCTTTTTTTTTCGTCATTATTGAGAATAAAACTATTAACTTACTGAGTCAGTCATTTTTATAAGTCTCTCTATAACTGGGTTTGAGATACCTGAATCCTTACGCTACAAAAAGGAAAGCTGGAAAATTCTAAAGCAACTGCTCTAATTCTATAAGCTACCTATATCGGTCATTTTACCTTTTTTTTCTTGGTAGAAGGGTTTAATTATTTGTAAAATAGCGATGGAGATTCAAAACTGTGAAAATCTCTTAAAAAATGGCTTACAGCGCTTTTCAGATTGATGAACCACATCGCCACAACCAAAACTCAGTAGGGGCGCATGGCCATTCGCCCCTACTGTGGTCTACACAAATGAAAACCGCTGTATGGTCTGATTTCCGGATTTTTAGTTTTTTTTTGCGCAGCATTCGGTACGAAACGTTTATTTCTGCCCACCGACTTTCTTGATTTATTTATTACTCCTTTCAACTTTGCTCCTTCCTTTTTCTTTGCTGATACTATTTGTGACAAATACCAATCGCGCTATAATACCCCCAGTAAAATATTATTCAATTTACTAGCAGAATTTTCGTCTCTGGTCTTCAGACCATACTAAACATTAAAAGCATGAAAATTGAGATATAAACATGAATGAATAATGGGGTTTTCCCAACTTCCTTTTGCTATTTTATTTTCCCCTTTCCCCCTTTTAAAAGGGTGGTAGGAGGGATGCCTTTTTCCTTCTTCCTTCAAATACAAATCAATTATGCTCAAAGCAATTTTATTTGACCTCGATGGTACTTTGGCGAATACAGATCCCTTGCATTATGAAACCTGGAAAGATATTTTAAATCATCAGGGTGTAACAATTGACCATAGCTCTTATAAACTGCATATTAGTGGTAAAACTAATCCAGTAATTATTCAAGATTTGCTGCCACATTTATCAGTTGCAGAAGCAGAAAAATTAGCAATTTATAAGGAGGCTAGATTTCGAGAAATTGCCTTCAATTTACAACCTTTAACAGGTTTATGGGAATTTATTCAGTGGATTGAAAAGCAAAAATTGCAGAAAGCGGTTGTGACGAATGCACCGCGAGAAAATGTGGAATTTATGTTAAATGTTTTGCAGTTAGCAGATATTTTTGAATTAATAATATTAGCAGGAGAAATGACAGTAGGAAAACCAGATCCAGCACCCTATAAATTATCTTTAGAAAAGTTGGGAATTTCTGCCACCGAAGCGATAGCTTTTGAAGATTCTACTTCTGGAATAAAGTCTGCAGTAGGGGCGGGAATTTATACAGTTGGGGTTGCTTCAACCCATGAGCCGGAATCTTTACTAGAGGTAGGGGCAAGTATAGTTATTAATGATTTTAGTGACAAACAACTACAGCAACTTTTAGAAAATAAGAATATTTCTCCTACTTATAAACCTGCTTAACAGACTGTTTTTTAAGAAGGCAGCTATGCTGCGGGAGCTGTTAGCTCTGCATGACCTAGGAAAGGGAAAATTGCGGATAGTCAACGACCTGCCACTTCGTGTCTACAAACCCCAACTAATTTTAACCACCCCCTGTAAGGTGAGGTATTATATAGAATTCGGGTAATTAGTTATCGTATCGCTGAGAAGTCAGGAGGCACGGAGTTAGGAGAAAGAAAGGATTTGAACTATTGAATTATATAACTGGTATTCAATAGAACATCTGTATTAAGAGGAAGTAATTTTGCGATTACTGTATAACCGGATTTTATATTAAACCCACCAGAGAAAAGATCGGATCGGGACTTATATCATGTCCCGATAATAGCGTGATGGAACTCCGTTCCGCTTACGCGAGCAAAAAACTTTCTCCTCTTTTTGTTCCTTTTTCTTCCCTCCTGACTCCTCTGTGCTTATTTATAACTATTCAACCGGACATGATATTACCCACGCATCAGGCCATAAACCGGGTTTCTTCCTAGATTTCTGGTCTCCAAACCAAGGATTTTTATAGAAACCCGCTTTCCAGTGCGTAAGTCGAGAAGTTTTTCCTGTCACACACTGCCACGCTCCCTACCCTAATAGACCTCTCCAAAAATTTGTAAAGTCTTTCTATCACTTGATTTTAGCTCTTTTCTGACCATCAAGCACTCATACTTTATTTGACGTATTTCTCAGTATTTGAGATGTTTCTTATTAAAAATA
>JBARXI010000224.1:0-12984 GCA_049647275.1 Microcoleaceae cyanobacterium | reverse complement strand
TATTTCATTCTAAACTGTGCCATATTATGTATTTACTAAAATAGGTTATTTAGAGCTTCCGATAATTTATCTTTCGCTATCTGAAAGTAAGTAAATTCATTGCTAAAATCTAGAATGAAATGACCCTCCTCCAATAAGGAGGCTTGAAGATAAGATGCAGAATGTTCTTTTCTCTTGGTAGATTGGATATGGCAAGGTTTCCTCGCCATCCCACCCTACGGTTCGCTTTTCCTTACGGAATGCTATCGCAAACGCTTTACATGTTGCTGAGCAAAACGACCGCTTTTTATCACCTTTTCAGGGGAGTCTTGAGACCCTTTTTTTTTGGTCAAAACTAAGATTTTATGAGTTTAAAACTTGAATTGACAATAATTTAAATTGATTATTTCACATTTATTATGTCAGATAATTTTTGACATTATTTAAGTGAATTGGTATAGCAGCTAATAGCTGGCTGATAAAATAATTAGAAAAATCGAAAAAATTAGTTTATCGCCAAAAATGGAATCAAAAAAACCTGGTTTCTATAAACCACTGAAAATTAGGTCATTATTTCAGCATAAACCCAGTTTTTCCAGACTTTATCTTTATCCCTTATCGGTTTAATATCCACGTGCGTCTCCCTTGCTGTCTAAAATTTATTGGAGTCCCGTCGAGCGAAGTAGCTTCCTGTATCCCCATCCACTTTTTCTAACTTCGGTCTTCCAACTTTGGTCTTCAAATTTACTTGATAAATACTCTCTAACACCCATCAAAAATATGTGGTCATCCTCATCTGCTCAAGGAATCCCAAATATACCCGATCTGACTCATCCCCAAGAACTTATTAAATTTGGCAATGAAGTTCTAAAAGCATCCCTCACATTAATTCTTCTCATTGGTTTCTTAGGTATAGGAATAGCAATTATAAATTCTTCTTTCCGTCATCGGCAAGAATCAGAATCAAATATTTTTATTAATGAATGGATGCCTCGCTATTCCACTTTACTTAAAAGTTTACAGCATTTAATTTTAGTTCTAATTTTGCTAGTGGGAGGATTTTTTCTTTGTTCAACTCTTAGTAATCGTTACCATCATTGGGAACAAGCAAAAATCGCCAAAATTGCTGCTGGTGTAGCAGGCGTTCGTGCAAACGGAACGGAGTTCTATCGCCTCGAGCAAATAGCCCCAAAAGTTCGTTATATAATTGAAGAATCCTACACATATTATCAGTGGGTTAATAATAAACAGGTTGAAGTTAAAAGTACGAGAAATGTCGATAAATATTTAAGAATAAATGCCTCAAACATCCAGGTAAATATTAATCAAGCCAAAGATGTTCAAAATCTCAAAACTATTTATGTCGTAGATTTTGCAGCAGAATATCAAGTTACTAACCAACTTGAAGATATCCAAGATTTTTTCTTTGAAATTCCTCCTCCCTACGGTTATTCTTTACTACAAAACTTTCGCCTCGAACAAAACAATCAAAGATTAACTTCTACTAACCCCGGAGATTACAGTTTTTCCTTTAGCTTATCTCCTGGAGAAACTGTCAGTTTTACAGTAAATTATCAAGCTCAAGGAGGACCCCGTTGGATTTATAATGCCGATCATCAACTATTATCAAACTTCCGATTAACAGCATTAGCAAATTTTCCCAAATCCGACTTTGCTAGTGGTATTGTTCCTACAGAAACTATCGAATCAATCGAATCAAATCAGGGTCGCAAATTTACTTGGGTATTTAATGATAATGTCTCTGTCAAAAATCCTTTCGGCGTTTTTACTGCCACAGACCCAGTTAAAAATACAGGGATTTTACCCCGTCTATTGATATTAGCTCCTGCTCTATTTTTATGGTGGATAATTCTATTGTATTTTTCTCTACCTTTAAGTTTACGAGATGTGGCAATATTAGGGGGAATTTTCTTTGCTTGTTTACTAACTTTGACTTATTTTAGTCGTTTAATTGATGCTAAATTTGCCTGGAGTTTAATTTCCCCAGTTTTGCTATTTTTAGTCTGGGGTTTAGGCTCAAACCGTCAATCTTCTTTAGCAGTAATTATTTGTACTATTGCTGGCGGAATTTTACCAATTTTTGGGTTATTAGTTCCCTATACTGGGTTAACTTTAAGTATTGCCGGATTACTTTCTGTAGTTTGGTTAGTAGTTCGGCATTGGTATGGTTGGTATTCTATTAATAACTCATCTAGTTAAATCATCAAAATTAGTTTTTAGTAGAAGTCGGAAATATAACATAACTGATACAAACAGAGGAAATTATTAAGTTCTACCATGTCCGGTTGAACAGTTATAAATAAGCACAGAGGAGTCAGGTAGGGGAGCCGTCGGTAGGGCGACGTACAGCAGTCAGGAGGAAAGAAAGAAAGAAGAAGAAGGAAGTTTTTTATAACTAATTAACCGGACATAATATTAGCAGTAGAAAAACTACAAAAATTACCAGGGCATGAATTTGATTTGTTAACAATTTCAAAACCAATTTTACCTGAGGCTGCCACGAATCTTTCAAAAGTAATATCTAAACTTTCTCCACTGCTAGGAAATTTGATTGAGTTTAACATAACTGAGTTTTTCAACACTCAGAATTAATTTCAGGAATTTGGCAAGTGGAAAGGGATGAACACAAAAATAATGTACCAGTGTCTAGCTTTCTCGGTGGGCAAAATATTCTTTCTGTATGTTTTAATTCAGTTTATCTCTTCGTTTTGCCCACCCTACTTTAATCGGTAGTTTATTTCAACGCAAGTCTCAAACGTCAAGACCCTGGTTTTCCTGATTCAATATTTGAAGGTACAGTAACTCCTATCCCTGGATTTGAAATTAAGACTTGGTTTCCTATGGCCACTGAAATAACTGCTCGTTTTAAAGATAGTCAAAATTATTTTCAAAGTGACAATATATATGTTGTCTTGCTGCCTTGGCTTCCCAGTAATTTAATATATGGAAAACCCTATATATTAGACCTTTGTATAGTATCCGCTAGGTCTGTATCAGAAACTCGCGATCGCCACGATCATAATCCATCTGACTATCTAGTTTTAGAACCTGAAGATACTAAAAAACGAACTATAAATTTACAACAAACTAACACTAATGGTTACAAATGGCAGAGTAATAATTATCAATTTGAAGCAGCTCAAAAAATTGTCGAAAATTGGGGTAATGAAGGTAAATATTATCAGCCTACAAGCAGGGTCATTTCATTCTAGATTTTAGCAATGAATTTACTTACTTTCAGATAGGGAAAGATAAAATCCTTAAAGCTCGAAATAACGTATTTTCGTAAATACATAAAATGGTACAGTTTAGAATGAAATAGCCCTGGCCTACAAGAGAGTATCAACAATTATTCCGACAGCTAATTAATCTTTTTTCATATAGGCTAGATACTAATTTTGCCAAGATAGATAGGATAGTTCACCCTGAAATAGAAAGCTTCAAAGAAAAAATACTAGAAACAGATATAAAGGGTATGTCTATTCGCCAGTGGATAAAATTGCTTGGTAGTAAAAATACAGAAAAAATTAAGTTAACTTTCAAAGAAAAGTTATTTATTACAGATATCAAACCTGACAATATTATTCTTTAATGCTCTGAACACCATAAAAGAAATAAGTCCAATCTATCTCTGCTGCAAATGCCTTTATATCTAAATTTTTAGCAGCAATAGAAACAGTAAATAATCCCCCAAACGGCTCCCATACAAAATCTTCTACATCGCTTCAAGCTTCTATTTCGTTTGCGGTTTAGTTCTCTATAACTTCTAAAGCTAAACAGGAAATAGCGAAAGCTGACAAGGACTAAACGAAAGACGGTGCTGAGAGGAGGGCCCGTAATTTGCTATCCCTTGTTTGTGCTTTTTTGTACCATAACCTTTGTTTTTTGTCAAATCATAATTAGGATACTTTTTGGCCATGCGTACAATTAAAGCATCTCGCCAAACCTTAGCCACAATACTCGCAGCAGCGATCGCCAAACACTTACTATCCCCCTTAACAATAGTCTTTTGAGTAATATTCAAACCTCTAATTTGCTGATTTCCATCCACCAAAACCAACTCTGGCTGGGGATTCAACTTCAAAACAGCCCGCCTCATGGCCAACAAAGAAGCTTGTAAAATATTTAAGCGGTCAATCTCCCGTACAGAAGCCATGCCCACTTGACAATCCAAAGCCACTGCTCCAATATCAGCGGCCAAGCGACACCGACGTTTTTCAGTTAACTTCTTACTATCTGTTACCCCACTATTAGCCAAATCATCCAAAACCTGCTCCGGCAAGATTACTGCTGCTGCCACCACTGGTCCAAACAGAGCACCACGGCCCACTTCATCCACACCAGCAGTCAGAAGTGGGGATGGAGAATCAATCAAAGTCAGAAAATTTGCCATTGCTACCTAATATTAATTGTCGGCATTTTCTTCCCACCAAATCAGAGGTAAGTAGGTGGGCATAATTAAAGGTCAAACAGTTGTAGGGTGGGCAATGCCTATAAATCTTTTTGTATAAAGGTTTTAGCTTCCTGGGCCCATTGCCCACATTATGCGTTTATTTATGCCGACCTACTTAATACCAAATCCGGTTTAGTCAGTATATTTATTAGGTAAAGCAGAAGGTAGAGAAAAGTTAGAGCGATTTCAAACAACTACCTTTTTATAAGTAGATTTGGTAACATAACCTATTTAAAACCTATTTAATTTCTCACCAAATACCAAATAAATGCTCCGGTGCAATATCTGAAAAACACCTTTGAGAAAAGTAAATTTTGGCAGGGGTCTGATGCCGACAGTTAGATAAGTTTGAAAATTGATTTTTATTCTTCTGTTACTGCAGAAGAACGACGACGACGGCGACGAATAGGCGTTGAATCATCATCACCACTACCATTTTCTGGATTCTCCTCAATATCTGAACCATTCATTTCTGCTTCGTATTGACCATTTTCATCATCATTATCAAAGGAATTAGATTCAGATGAAACCGATGAATCCAACTCATCCAACTCCCGGTCTTCATCCTCATAATCCGTTACTGTTTCAACTGAAATCTCTTCTGGATCTTCGATATCTTTTTTGATATCAGTTTCTCCAGGTTCCTTAATAGATATAATGACTGATTTGGGGTTTCTAACGCTTCCCTCTTCTAATAGAAGAATTGGAGAAATACCCATCAAAGCATACACATCTTGCTCCTCAGACATCATTTCTACAGTTATCATTTCTGGAGGTTCTGTAACAGGTCTAATAACTTCTCTGCCAGGCCGTCGATTAGAAGTTGTTGAATATCCCTCTGCAAGGATAGGATATTCGGTTCCTGTTCCCAATTCCCTTTCCTGCAATTCCAAAGGTTCATCCTCCATCGTTGTTTCTCCCACCCGACGACGGCGACGGCGACGAGTTGACTCCTGATAACTAGGATGATTTAGCAGTTCCACATCAGGAGTACTGTTAGAAGACTCAACTTCTGGATATGCTTGTGTCATTTCCCAAGCAGGACGTGAAGGTTCAGGTACGATCGGAGCAGGGGTAATAACCGGTTTAGTTACTTCTTCCAGCTCTGGAGAACGAGTTACTGTAGACAAACTAGGCTCTGGAATGGCAATTTCTGACTCATCTGGTAAATGAGCTAAATGTCCTAGCCCGTTGCAAGTGGGGCAAGTACTACCAAAAAGTTCATATACATTTTGACCTTGACGTTTACGAGTCAGCTCCACTAGCCCCAACTCTGACAATTGAGCAATCTGAGGCCGAGATTTGTCAGCTCTAAGGACTTTATTGAAATGTTCTAAAACTTGTAATTGGTCTCGCCGTGAGTCCATATCAATAAAGTCTACGATAATGACTCCTGCAACGTTGCGCAGACGTAGTTGACGGGCTATTTCTGTTGCGGCCTCACAATTTGTCCAAAGAACAGTTTCGCGAGCTGTAGCGGAGCGCGTAAAAGAACCGGAGTTGACATCTATAACAGTCAGTGCTTCTGTAAGTTGGATGATAATGTAGCCACCGGATGGTAGGTCTACTCTCGGTCTGAGGGCTTCTCGAATCGCTGCATTGACCCGGAAATATTCCAAGACAGGGATGCGGTCGTGATGATGGTCAATCAAAACTTGTAATGGTTTACCCCCACTCCAGTTAAGGAGGTATTGTTTGACTCGCTTTGTCGCTTCACTAGTGTCCACTACAATTCGATTTACATCTGTGCTGTACATATCTCGCAGCACCCGTTGGATAAAATCACTATCACGATTTAGTAGTGCAGGAGCTCTGTTGGAGTTAGCTTCAAGTTGAATAATTTCCCACTGTTTTTGTAATACTTCTAAATCTTCTAGGACAGCTTCTTCTTCCATACCTTCTGCTTCGGTGCGAACTAATAGCCCCATACCAGAAGGTTTGATTAAAATTGCTAGAGCTCTGAGGCGGTTTCGTTCGCTTTCAGAACGAATTCGTCGAGATAGGTTTACACCACGTCCATAAGGCATGAGGACTAAATAACGACCTGGTAAAGTGACGTTACCTGTTAAGCGGGGTCCTTTTGTGCCTGTGGGTTCCTTCATTACTTGTACTAGGACTTTTTGTTGGGGTGCAAGTAGTTCTGTAATGGCACTGGAAGAACGCTTTAATCGTAGTGGCCCTAAGTCACTAACATGAATAAATCCGTTGCGTTCGGGGTCTCCTATATTGACAAAAGCTGCATCTATCCCTGGTAATACGTTTTCTACGACTCCAAGGTAGATATCACTAACTTGATGGTTACCTGTGGCAACTACAAGTTCTTGTATTTGGTCTTCAGAAAAGACTGCAGCAATTCTATGCTGCTCGGCGATAATAATTTGCTTCGGCATTCAATTTCCTCAACTGCTTTAATAAAACTGTGGCGCTGTAAATCAAGTCATCTTTGATGCTAGAGTTGGCAATTTGTGATGTTGAATATCTGTTGTTTTGCTCTGTATACTTTGCTTTTTTCTTTTTGGATCTTGCTTGGTCAGGTGTTGAGTAGTTGGCGCTTTAATTTACCCTTACCAAGTTTAATATTTCCACTTTACTATATTTAACACGAGCGTTAACAAAATACATCCAACATTTTTACAAATTTTCATGTTTGATATCATTTCTGAAAGTTTAACCGCTCCAGTTTTTCAGGTGTATATAAATATATAACTAGAGCAATTAATCTAATTTATGGTCGTAGTAATTTTTGCCTCATACTAATTAATTATGAGTTTTTTGTCCATTCTAATGATTTGTGATTTGTATAGCTTTCTTGTTGCTCTAGACCTACACTATTGAGCCTAATTAACATCAAATTTACGGAATAAACATTGATGACTCACTAAAAATTACATTTTACTCTAATTTTCTGGATACAGCTAATATTTTACCAATGAATAATTATCAATTGACAATTGATAATTAATTAATTGGGTTTAAAGCCTCTGAGAATAATTGATAATTATATAGATCGAGGTTGAAAGCTTTCCCGAATAATTAATAATTGCAGACATAATTATCCATTCTCCATTCTCCAAGAGGTAATTATCAATTATTCATTATCAATTATCAATTATTGAAATCTCTCTTTTTAGCCGTGAAGTTAGCAGATGTAATAGTCATGTAGTCTTATTCAAATTATAGTTACCCTGTTATTTGTAACTAGTATTCTGCTCATAACTGCTTACTCAAAACCAGGGTCATTTCATTCTAGCTAGATTTTAGCAATGAATTTACTTACTTTCAGATAGGGAAAGATAAATTATCTAGAGCTATAAATAACCTATTTTCGTAAATACATAACATGGCACAGTTTAGAATGAAATAGCCCTGACTCAAAACAAGGGGAATTTCTAATTTTTTTTGCCTAACCTCTAGAGTTTATCTAGATATTAGGTAAACTCTTTAAATGGACTGAAACATCCATAAAGAATATACTTTGGTAGACTACCCCCTAAACGTACTCGCATCCGTAGGGGGAGTTTCTCCAGGTTAAATACCTATTTTTAAAATCTCCATAAGTTTGGAGTTGTATCTAAAAGCTTAACTTAACCAATCATTGTTGATTTTATATTTTAAACAAACTGTGCAACTTGGAATTTGTGTTTATGAAGACTGCCCTAATATACCACTTATCTTACTCAGATGACTGAGACAGGTAACCTTTAAATAAAAAGAATGTTCCAGATAATCAATTGTTTCTAATATCGGGTTTCTGGATCGGGGTGATTGATGTCTAGTTCTTAAGTAAATTTTAGATAAGTAGGTGGGCATAATTAAAGATCCAGCAGTTGTAGGGTGGGCAATGGCTATAAGTGTCTTTGTATAAAGGTTTTAGCTGACTGCGCGCATTGCCCACATTATGCGTTTATTTATGCCGACCTACTTACAGCGTATTCGGTGGTTTATGAAGTACAGTAGTACCAGCGGGTGAAAATAGTTTTTGAAGTGCTTAATCTTTACTCTTCAGGGGGTACAGTAGCAAGCATTATCTCAACTAGAAATAATATGCCACATTTACATGGAATATGCTGTAAATTCTACTTCACCAGATTATGACCATATTATATATCTTGATTTTCCCTTAATTTTACCATTGTTCTAGTTTAAGGTTTTGATAATTTGATTGAATTGGATTTTGCTGTGATAGAAAAATCCAATTCAATCACTGTACAATATTTTTGATTGCTATTCACTTCAATTTATACAGTCATAAAAAAAATTTTCCACAATTTCATTGGAACTAAAACGTTACGGTTTTTTTCTGGTAGTATTTAAAACAGATAAAAACTTAAATATCTGAATTTTTTGAGCAATTTCACACAAACCTTTCCTTACCTTCTGATTTGTCAAGTGCTGAATTTTTCAGTCATCAATTTAAGTTTGTATGTTTTTAATATCTAGGGATATCATTAAGTTCCCAATCCATAAAAAAACACAACTTAATCTATAATTATCGTTTAATTTTTATCACCTCAACAATAATTTTGTCCGGTGAGTATGTAGTAAGTCAAATTCTTTCTGGCTGACTTGTTCCAGCATATAAATGATATGTTGTGGTCGTAATAAAGTTCCATCATTTTGATAGCTACCCAGATAACGAATAAAACCGTCACTGCCAGCATTTCCTTCTATGTCTAAAGAAATAATATCAGTTGGCTGAGACTCTAAAAAATCCAATTCAAATAAACGCTCGCGCAAGTTAACTACTTTGACCTTACCCGACTTGGTAGTATGTTCCCACACTATCGACTCACTATTCTTAATTGCTTCTACCCACCCTTGCCAGTTTAACTTTTCCTCTACCATAGAATCACAGAAATTGTCTGTTGAATTCTCTGAGGAATCGCCTGTTTTCCGTACCTTTAAAATATACTCTGCTTTCTCCATCATTTGAGATAAAGAAGGACCTTTTACCTCCACCTCTTCCACGCGATAAATTGGTATACCCACTGGCAATTGAGCTACCAATTTATTCTCAAATGCTACCACATCCATCCGTTCTGCCAGTTCAAAATCCACAATTTCCCCTGTACTAGTTGTCCCCAAAGACAAAGCACTAGCAGGAGTAATCCGTGGACCTGGATGATATCCTCCAGTAAAAGCAACAGGTATAGATGCTCGGCGCACTACACGAGCAAATAATCTTGCCAAATCCAAATGGCTCACCAAGGCCATATCTCCAACCTTACCAAACCAAACCCGCAAACGTTGTACCCGATTTTGATTAGGCACGAACTGACCAGCAAACTCTGGAATTGGTGGGGGTGGAATGACAATATTATGACCTAAATCGGGACCACATACACCACAATGAGAACAAGCTGCAAATGAGCAGTCAGGAACAATTACCGCAGCCAAGGCTTTTTGTAAATCTTCCTTGAGCCAGTTTTTATCTATTCCTGTATCTATATGATCCCAGGGCAAAGGTTGGTCAAGCAAAGATGATAAATTTTCATATTTGGTAGTTTCTGTAGAGACTTCTGTATCTTGAAACACATTCCACTCACCATTTTCTACCTGGCGGTATTTCCAACTTAAGTCAGATTCTTTAATAGCTTCACTCCAAGCAGCAAAAGCTCGCTCTAAACTTTCCCACCAAGAGTCCATTCCAGCTCCATTTTCCCAAGCACGCCGAATCACAGATGATAAACGGCGATCGCCACGGCCCAGAAAATCCTCCATTCCTGAGAGTCGAACATCGGTATAATTTGCTTTTACACCTTTCATTCTACGAAATTCTGATTTTAGTAATGCCTGCTTGCGTTCAAATTCGGCCACTGAAACTGAATGCCACTGAAAAGGTGTATGAGGTTTGGGAGTAAAATTAGAAATCGTCAGAGTAACTTGTAGCTTTTTCCGACCTTTGGCCCTACATTCTTGTTGCAACCAATTAACTGTTTCGGCAATACCCAATACATCAGCATCAGTTTCTCCGGGTAAGCCAATCATAAAATACAGTTTAATCTTATCCCAACCTTGCTCATAAGCTGTTTTTACTCCTCGCAACAGCTCCTCATTTGTCAGCCCCTTATTAACAATATCCCGCATTCTTTGGGTACCTGCTTCTGGGGCAAATGTTAAACCACTTTGCCTAGTACCCCCAAGAATATTGGCAATATTTTCATCAAATCTATCTACTCGTTGACTTGGTAGAGATAGGGAAATTTTTTCGTCTTTAAGACGGTTTTTGATTTCTGTTCCCACTGCTGGTAGAGCCAAATAATCGGAACAACTGAGGGAAAGTAAAGAGAACTCATCATGTCCGGTAGCTCTCATTCCTTTTTCAATAGTATCAATTACTTGTTCTGGTGGCACATCCCTAGCGGGTCGAGTTAACATACCAGGTTGACAAAAACGACATCCTCTAGTACATCCTCGTCGCACTTCGATTACCAGTCGGTCATGGACTGTTTCTACGAATGGCACTAAACCTATAGAATAAGCTGGTATAGGAGTTGCCACTCGACGGAGTATTCTTTTTGGCACATCGCTACGAGTGGGATAGACCGAACCATCTGCAGCCATTTCATAAAACTGCGGCACATACACACCTGGAATTTGAGCCAAATCTAATAGTAAGTCTTCTCTACTTAATTTATTGGCTTTCCCTTCTTCTACAATTAAACCAATTTCTGGGAGTAATTCTTCTCCATCCCCCAGAGCAATAAAATCAAAAAAGTCTGCATAAGGCTCTGGGTTTGATGTCGCCGTTTGGCCTCCTGCAAAAATCAGAGGATAGGTCGATGTTGATGATTTTCCAGTAACTTCCAAGGAATAGGAATTATTTTGCCGTTCTTTGCTAGTGAGAGGAATACCTGCAAGACTTAGCATTTCTAAGATGTTAGTTGCCCCCAGTTCATAGCTAAGACTAAAACCTAGAATATCAAAATCAATCAGCGATCGCCTAGATTCTACAGCAAATAGTGGCGTCTCAGTGGCCCGCAATTTTTGTGCCAAATCTGGGGCTGGCAAATAAGCGCGATCGCATAGTTGCCGTGGCTGAGAATTTAAGATATTGTAAAGAATAATATGTCCAAGGTTGGAAGCTGCTACTTCATAAACTTCTGGATATGTCAATACCCAGCGCACTTTGGCACTATCCCAAGGTTTATGAAAGGCTCCCAACTCATTGCCTAAGTAACGAGCTGGCTGCTGGATATCAGATGTAAGTAAATTCTCTACTGCTACTGCCACTATTTCAACTTAATTTCTATTTGATAGTTAAATATATGTCTATCTCAAGATAGCACCAAAAACTTATACTGTGAAACCTAGGCTTTAAGGATCGAACTTAAATGTAAATATCTTGCCCAAATGATTCATATCACTTTCTTATGTATGTTTAGATCACCTACCAGATTAAGCATTTGGCAGAAAATTTAATTGTGTAGAGTTTTTATTATATTCGCCATGGAACCAAATTATCTAATTCGGAAACTTGTATCGAAAGCTCTTTATTTTAGACAATTAACTCCGGAAATTGAAAATCAAATTAACTCAGAATTAACTAGAGTTGGTTATATCTCGGATGTGGATTATGAAGCATTAGAGTTATTAATGGAAGAAATGGATGCCGGCAGAATTCAACTTGTTCCTAGTCTCTAACATATTCTCACTCTCTTTTCTCTTTTTCTTTGCTTTAAAACTTTAATTAACTAAAGTCAAATCTGGGAAATTATCGTCTCCCGATTGACGGTAAAATTAATCTGTTGTGTCAATTTTTATAACCAGGACAATAGCTTCAGTCTGGGAAATAAATATTTAGATGCAGTAAAAATATATATACAATAGAATAAAATAAATTTCATAGATACTTGTCGAAGTTCATTGTATTTATATAAAGTAAGACGGTATAGAATATACTAGTAGAGTATTAATTCTCTAATCATCAGCATTAGATTACTAATTTTTTGAGTTAGTTAGATATAGCAATTCTCAATAATTTGTGATAATTATTCGATTGCTTCAAGCTCCGGTGTTCCGAAAAAGTCTGCAATATCTCACAGTTCAAATAAGATTTTTATAGTTAACACAATATTTTTACTTAAGCAGCTAGACATGAAAAAGCCTAAATATCTATAGTATTTCTCGCTCTTGGTGAGATACACAAGTTTTAGATTTTTGGCAACAGCTCCGTCAGGCAACAGGGAATAGGGAATAAAAAATCAGGAATAGAAAAAATACTGTACTTCATAAAGGATGAGAACCGCTATTAAAGAAAAGTAAAATCCTTTAAAAGCCTTTTTCCTCCTGGCTCATCCCTGATGCCTTATCATAACAATAAAGTTTGACACCGACCTATTTATGCTACTTGATAAATCATCTGAAATTTATAACTTGATTCTAAAGAAAAAGTAGAGAAACCTTAGGGCGTGTCATCAATTAAAATTTTGACATTGAGAGTATAGTATGCTTATGGTTAAGCGTGCAGAATCAAAAAAAATCAGAGCTTCTCTAACATGACTAAACGCTATGGTTTACGGGATTACCAG